>JAEYXN010000244.1 GCA_023431285.1 Bacteroidota bacterium | reverse complement strand
CCCCTCTCGCAAAAGAGAATTGTGAAATTGGTTACGGCAGAAGAAAAGAGACTTCAGAATCACATTGGGCTGGAGATATTTGATGCCGAGAAAGGCCAGACAGTCTTTTCATATCAATCAGACCGGTTTTTCACTCCCGCGTCGAACACAAAAATTCTAACTTTTCTCACCGGGCTCACGATCCTGAAAGATTCCGTCCCTTCGATCCGGATCCAACAAACTGGAGATTCAACCATCATCTTTGGACTTGGCGATCCCTGCTTCCTCAATCCCGACTGTTTCAATAATTTCAGGGTGTATGATTTCCTCTCCTCGGTAGAAGGCAATCTTTATTTGTCTTATGCAAATTTTGACACGCACCACTTCGGACCTGGATGGGGTTGGGATGACTACAATGACTATTATTCTCCCGAGATTTCGCCAATATCAATCTACGGAAATACAATGCGGGTATATCCTTTACCGGGGCGTACAATTGTATCACCTCAATATTTTGCAAAGAATCTTCGCCGCGGGGCGCCTCGTCGTAGAAGTGGGGTTACGCGGGAGCTCGATTCAAACAATTTCGAATATCATCCCGGACTGGATGGAAAATTTAGAACTACCGTCACGCCGTTCCGTACCTCTCCCTCATTAGTCGCGCAACTGCTCGCGGACACTCTTCACCGAAAGGTGACCATCACGAACTCTCGGCTCATGCCGGGGAGCAAAATTCTCCACAGTATCCCCGTTGATAGCTTGTACCGGGTAATGATGCAGGATAGCGATAACCACCTCGCGGAGCAATTATTGATCTCCTGTTCCGCAATGTTAAGCGACACATTAAAACCTGAAATTGCAATCAGCTACATGAAGCGAGAAGTGTTTGCCAATTATCCTGACACGGTTCTGTGGAGGGATGGCTCGGGCCTTTCCCGATACAACCTTGTGACCCCGCGCTTTATCGTCCGGGCATGGCAGGATATCTATGCAAAGGTCCACCGCGAACGTCTATTCTCGCTGCTTGCAACCGGGGGTCAGCCGGGCACATTAAAGAATTGGTACAAGGGTGAAACGCCGTATCTTTTTGGAAAGACTGGGACCCTGAGTAACAATCATTCGCTCAGCGGATATTTGACTACTAAAAAAGGAAAGACTTTGATTTTTGCGTTTATGAATGCGAACTATGTAGTTCCGGTCAGCGAGATCAGAAACAATATGCAACGTATCCTCAATCTTTATCATGAAAATTATTGAATCAGTTTTTTTAAGGTCATTGTTAATTGTAATGCTGGTAACGGCCGCATCGCTAGCCCCTAACGTTGTGGTTGCGCAGGCCGATAGTCTGGATATCAAAATAGGCCAGATGATCCTAATCGGTTTCCCCGGCCCCGAGCTTGATAAGGAGGTTTTAAAAGAAGTCGCCGAAGGAAAAGTTGGTTCAATCATTCTGTTTGAAAAAAACATTCCCGCTAAAAATTCTTTTGCTGCGCTGAAGAAGATCATCTGGTCTTATCAAAAGGCAGCAGCGATACCGTTGTTCATCGCCATCGACCAGGAAGGCGGAAAGGTAAATCGCCTGAAAGACAAATACGGCTTTCCAAGAAGTATCACTGCCGAGATGATGGGAAAAGCGAATTCTTTGGATTCGGTTCGCTTCTATGCGGAAGCAACTGCATCGACGCTGAAAGGCTTAGGGATTAACGTCAACTTTGCACCCGTTGTCGACCTCGCGGCAAATGCTTCAAATCCTGTGATCGTACGCCATGGCCGTGCATTTTCCAACAACGCTGACTCTGTCGCTATTCTCGCAAAGGAATATATTATCCAGCATCGCAAGTATGGAGTACTTACTTCGCTTAAGCACTTTCCCGGCCACGGTAGTTCGATGGCAGACACTCACCTTGGCATAGCCGATGTCACAAACACATGGACCGACCGCGAGCTTCAACCATATGAAAAACTCATCTCGGAAGGTTACGCCGATGCGGTCATGACGGCACACATCGTAAACCGGAAACTTGATAAAGCCGGACTTCCCGGAACGCTTTCGTCAGAAATCCTTGACGGTATTCTAAGGAAGCGCCTGAACTTTGACGGCCTGGTTTTCAGCGATGATATGCAGATGCATGCAATCACCAAACATTTCGGACTGGAAGAATCTATTCGCCGCGCTGTGAATGCAGGTGTGGACATCATGACTTTTTCAAACAATATCGCCGGAAGCGATGAGAGGACTGTGGCAAAAGTTCATGCGATCATTCGTAAGATGGTGGATAAAGGTGAGATTAAACGGGAACGCATCGACGAAAGCTTTAAGAGAATCATGACAGCAAAACGGCAACTTCTCTCTGAAGACAGACTAGCAACTCTTCAGGAGGATTTGCGAAAAGCCGAGATCGAGAACAAAGCCTTACAAGATGAAGTAGCTGCGCTGAAGGCACTAAAGGAAGAACAGAAAACAACTCAGGAACCGAAAGAAGAAGACAAGAACGGCAAGAAAAAGAAAAGGAAGAAAAAGTGATGAGTACGCCTACGCCGACATTCAGAATAACGTCTCCAACGTCAGGGGCCGTTCCAATCATTGTCAGCGTTCCTCACTCTGGAACATTGTTCCCAGATGATCTTGCGGATCAATACTCTCCAGAGCTGATCGAATTTCCGGATGACACGGATTGGTATGTGGATAAGCTGTACGATTTTGTTCCTTCGATGGGAATCACAATGATCTCGGCAGTTTACCATAGGTGGGTAATCGATCTGAATCGCAACCCATCAGACCAACCATTATACAACGACGGCAGAATTATAACCGGACTTTGCCCGGTAACGACTTTCAAAGGCGAAAAATTATATAAGGACGAACGAAACAGCGTCTCAGCCAACGATGTGGCTACCCGAAGGGATAAATACTTTGACCCGTATCACAATCAGCTTCGGACGTTGCTGGACAATGCTATCGTAAATTTCGGAAAAGTTCTATTGTGGGATTGTCATTCTATTCGCCAGGAGGTTCCGTCAATTTATCCAAAGAAGTTTCCCGATCTTATCCTTGGCGATAACGATGGTTTTGCTGCAGGAAATTTTCTAAGTGAACTCACTACGAAGTCACTTTCCACTGGCGGATATTCATTTGAGAGCAATTTTCTTTTTAAAGGAGGATACATAACCCGGCACTACGGGAAACCTGCTGAGAATGTCCATGCGTTGCAACTGGAGATGACGAAGATAAACTACATGGATGATCATCAAAAGGAGTATGATTCACATCGCTCGCAGAGAATGAGAGACCATCTCCGCCGGACTTTTGAAAAGTTAATCACAATCCTTAATCTCTAGCGAATGGAACAGCTGAAGTACTTCCGGTTTGATGCGCTGCTTCTTCAACAACGGTGGATGAAACCCGCGTTCGTTGGAGTTGATAACGCCGGCCTTATGAAGTATTTATCAGACAACGCTCCTCAAACAGCCGGTGTGGAGGTCGTCAAAGGGGTGGCATTACCTGGGTTTCCCAATGGTCATAGTCACGCTTTTCAATATGCGATGGCTGGAATGGCCGAAAAGCACCCGCCAGGAACAACGGATGATTTCTGGACGTGGCGCGAAACAATGTATGACTTTGCTCTACGCATGGAGCCCGACCAGATGGAAGCTGTGGCAGCGCGTCTGTATGTGGAAATGCTACGGCGTGGCTATACGCAGGTTACTGAATTCCACTATCTGCATAATGATCCCAATGGTAATCGTTATGATAGTCCAGCGGAGCTGGGCGAAAGACTACTTGCAGCAGCTGCAACAGCGGGTATCCGTATTACTTTGGTTCCGGTATTGTATCAAAAAGGTGGATTTGGTAAAGATGCTCTTCCCCGACAGAGGAGGTTTATATCGCGGACGGTTGATGAGTATTTCAAGCTTCTTGAGGAAACGGAAGCTGCGTTGAAAAAGTATCCCCAAGCTTCGATGGGATTTGGCGTGCATTCTTTGCGTGCGGTATCGCCCGGGGACATTTTTCGTTCAGTCGAACTTGGCAGAAAGGATCTACCCTTTCACCTGCATGCCGCCGAACAGTTAAGGGAGGTTGAGGATTGCATGCTCCATCTGAGACAGAGACCTGTCGAGTGGCTTTTGAATAATCTTCCTCTCCAGGAGCGCTTCAACCTTGT
Organism: Bacteroidota bacterium; assembly: GCA_023431285.1. GTDB lineage: Bacteria > Bacteroidota > Bacteroidia > Cytophagales > Cyclobacteriaceae > Ohtaekwangia. Next base: position 677 of record JAEYXN010000244.1, on the reverse strand, counting down.
ACACTGCACGCATCTCAACGAAGATGAAACACGTCGGCTTGCGCAGACGGGAGCGACAGTTGTATTATGTCCAGGCACCGAAGCGAATCTTGGCGATGGGATATTTCCACTTTCAGAATACGCCAGGAGTTATGGCAACTTTTGCATAGGAACAGATAGTCACATCAGTTTGAATCCGCTTGAGGATTTGAGATGGTTGGATTACGGCCAACGTCTTAAGTCGCATAGGAGAAATACTTTTGACGATGGGGCCACACTAATGGTTAACAAAGTCATCTCTGCCGGCAGAAGTGCTGCAGGCATCCGATCCGAAAACTTCTTTGCTTTGGGACAACCCTTTGATGCGGTTATCTATCGCACAGCGGCAGCGCTGACGTTTTCAGACCACCTTCTGCCAACGATTCTTTACACGGCAGACACGGCCTCCATAGCGGGAACAATAGTGAATGGTGAATGGGTCGTCAGGGATCTGGTTCATCGTAAAGAAAAATTTGTTACCACCCGTTTCGACATGGCGTTGACAGAATTAATGAACGGCGCATGAAGATTTCATTTCGAAAAATAACTCCTGCTGATAACGCCGTCGTCGCGCGGATAATCCGAACAGTAATGCCCGAGTTTGGCGCTTCAGGTCCGGGGTTCGCCATCCATGATCCGGAAGTGGATCGTATGTATGA
>JAEYXN010000207.1 GCA_023431285.1 Bacteroidota bacterium | reverse complement strand
CTACCTGCTACCTGCTACGGCTGTTTCCGCTCCCCATTCTCCATCCTCCAAATCCCCAACGGATTTCCATCCCGAAGCTCTGGTGGAAGTAAAGAAGAAGGAAATCCCTGATAACACACAGGCCTCGCAAATCGCTCGATAGCTTTCGTGCCTACGGAAGTGGTACGACTATCAGTGGTTGCAGGAAATGGTCCGCCATGAACCATGCTATGACAAACTTCCACACCAGTAGGGTATCCGTTGATAATAATCCTTCCCACCTTCTGCTCAAGAATGGCAAACAAGTCAGCGTACCCTTTCAGATCTTCTTCGGTGCCGTGGACCGTCGCAGTAATATGTCCCGAAAGACGCTCTGCAGATTTGAGAAGTTCACTCTTGTCAGTGGCAGTAATCATCAATGTAGAAGGCCCGAAGATTTCCTCTTCTAATGTATGATCATTCAGAAAGTTTGATGCGGTGGTTTCAAACACAGCAGGCAAACCCTGGTAACCATCACCAGCTTGTTTCCCTGTCCCCAGTGCTGTTACACCGGAAGTCTTTTGCAAACGCTCCACACCTTGCTGAAAGCTATTGCGTATCCCCTGGGTAAGCATCACGCCGGAAGGCGCAGCAGAAACATTCTCCTTGACCTTCTCACGAAACGACTTGCTCAATGACGAATCTTCTGTAAGGACGAGACCCGGATTTGTACAAAACTGTCCAACGCCTTGTACCACCGAAGCAACCAGATCTCGCGAGATCTGTTCACTGCGTTCTTTCAACGCGCCTGGCAGAATGAATACGGGATTCACACTTCCCATCTCAGCATATACCGGAATAGGCTCCTGGCGTTTATTAGCTTCGTCAAACAAAGCTTTTCCACCCCTGAATGAACCGGTAAATCCAATTGCCTTAATGAGCGGGTGTCTTACCAATGCAAGCCCTACCGAAGTAGAACGCCCGTGAACCATTGAAAAAACTCCGTCAGGCATACCTGTTTTCTTCGCAGCCCTCACGATAGCCAGTCCAACCAGCTCGCAGGTTCCTGGATGCGCCGGGTGAGCTTTGAATACAACGGTACATCCTGCAGCGAGTGCCGAGACAGTGTCACCACCAGCCACGGAGAATGCCAGGGGAAAGTTACTCGCGCCGAATACTCCCACCGGTCCAAGTGGACGAAGCATGCTCCGAACATCAGGCTTGGGAAGTGGTGTTCTCTGCGGATCGGCAGTGTCGATGCGTGCATCCACCCATGATCCTTCACGTATCATCGATGCGAACAATCGAAGTTGTCCGGCTGTTCTGCCTCGTTCACCGGTGATGCGCGCTTCAGGTAAACCTGTTTCCTCGGAAGCTCTTTTTATCAAAGCATCACCGATAGAAACAATTTCATCAGCAATTGCCTCAAGGAAAGCTGCCCTTTCCGCGCCACTTTTTTCCCGATAGGTAATAAATGCTTTCGATGCTTTCTGAATGGCAGCCGCTACCTCCCCTTGTGTCGCTTCAAAGAATGAAGGACCGATTGCTTTACCTGTCGCGGGGTTCTCAGCCTGAAATACTTCTCCACCCCCGGCAAGCTCACTGCCGATAAGATTCTTTCCTGTCAGATCCATGTTTTTCTTTTTCTCTACGCGACGATGTTCGATAATGTACCGATTGGTTCGATCGTTATCCTGATCTCGTCACCTTGTTGCAATGTAAATTCATTTCCTGGAACGATACCTGTTCCCGTCATCACGAGGCTCCCATAAGGGAACGAACATTCACGGTAGAGGAACGACACCAGGTCCTCAAACTTACGCACAATCTGGTTGATGTCAACGCTGCCTGCAAACACAACGCTTCCACCACGCATGATACTCATCTGTATAGCTGTATTCCCCGGCAATGGACCATCGGTAATATAGATACACGGGCCGATCGCAGCAGCCCCGTCGTATGTCTTCGCCTGAGGGAGATAAAGAGGGTTCTCACCTTCGATGCTCCTAGAGCTCATATCGTTTCCGATGGTATAACCAATGATCTTACCAGAGCTTGTCACTGCCAGTGTCAGTTCCGGCTCAGGGACATTCCAGGTTGAATCTCTTCTGATTCTGACCTTCCCGTTGTGACCGACCACACGGTGCGCAGTAGACTTGAAGAATATCTCGGGACGCTCTGCTTCGTATACCCGGGCATAGAAATCACCGCCGCCGGCAGACTTCGACTCTTCCTCTCTGCCTACCTTGCTGCGAAGGTACGTCACACCGCATGCCCACACTTCCTGATTACCGATAGGCGGAAGAATCTGTTTTCCTGCCAGTCCTCCCGTTGTGCCGGGAACAGATGTCAGGGCTTTCAGCTTCTTGTGTATGGAGTCATCATTGATAAACCTGTCCCAGTCTTCATTCACATAATAAAATTGAGCATCACGCTCCACGACTATTCCATCGCGCGTTCTGAAAATCTTCATCGTTTCGGTTGTTTCTTCTAAATCTTATTTCAGGAAAGGATAACCTGCTGTTGCATATTTCTTCAACGCATCTTCATTGATATCGACGCCGATACCTGGCTTCTCCGACAGCGGAATAAACCCTTTTTCGATCATCGGCCCGTCATATTTAATGATTTCTTTGAACATGGGATCTTTATGGAAATAGATCTGCCATTCAAGGATCATGAAATTCTGAACTGAAGCGCACACATGAGCTGATGCCATAGCACCCAGGAACGTCGCTACCATGTGAGGCGCGAAAGGAACATAGTACAGGCTTGAAAGGTTAGCAATACGTTGTCCTTCACCAAGACCCCCCGCCTTTTGCAGATCAGGCATGATGATGTCCACGGCGCCAAGTTCCAACAATCTGCGAAATCCGTGCGCAAGGTAAAGGTTCTCTCCCGCGCAGATTGGAGTGCTCGTAGAGTCTGCAATCACTTTATACGCCTCAACGTTCTCTGCAGGAATCGGCTCCTCAAGCCACATGAGGTTCAGGTGTTCCATACGCTTGGCCACCTGCTGACCTGTGGTCGCATCATAACGTCCATGCATATCACAGCAGATGTCAATGTCCGGACCGACCGCTTCGCGTGCGGCAGTGATCTGATCGACCATCCGCTTAAGCTCTCCGGGACTCGCCGTCCAGTTATAAAAATCATATTTCTTCGGGTCATTCCTCAGGTCAAGGTCAAACTTGATCGCGGTGAATCCCATTTGCTTTGCTTCCAGCGCAGCCTCAGCAAAATCCTGTGGCGTAGGAAGCCTGCTTTGGTATAATGCGGTATCGCAATAGACACGAATCTTGTCACGGAACTTTCCTCCGAGAAGCTGATACACCGGAACGTTCAGCACCTTCCCTGCGATATCCCAAAGAGCAGTTTCAATTGCAGAGAGCACAGCAATGTACATCCCGGACTGAGCCCCTTCAAAGATCCCTGACTTTCTGAGTTCATCAAAAAGCTTGTGAACATTCATCGGGTTTTGTCCTTTCATACGTCCCTCCAACATCTTCACAAAATGATAGGTCCCGGGAACCGCATCCACTCCCTCGCCGTATCCATAGACACCCTGATTGGTGTTGATCTTCACAAACAAGCCGTGCCCGTTCCTGATGAACGCGCATACCACTTCGGTGATCTTAAGATCCGAAGGCTTTGAATGCATCGGATTATTTTCAGCCGCCTTCTCCAGCCCGTTTCCAAAAGTCATTGATAGCGGCGCTACTGCAGCCGCACCGGTAGCGGTAGCCGCTTTCCGAAAGAAGTCCCTTCTTGAATTTTTATTTGACATTTCTGATGTTGATTTAAAGTTCATTACCAAGTACGTTGTTTCAGCATCTCCTGAATTTGCTCCTTTGGTACCGGAAGCTTATCCATATTGGCGTTCAGCCACTGTGAGAAATCCTTTTCTATCTCGTCCGACCAACGGGTATCAATTTGTCCGGGTGTATACTTTTGTTCACGCAGACGCTGATGACCAAACATGTCACGAAGACGCACTACCTCGGAAGTTTTCACAACCTTTTCGGCCAGGTGCGCAGGAATAAAGATCACACCACCGTCGCGGCCAAGCACAACATCGCCTGCCATCACTGTAGCCATTCCTATTCTTGTTGGTGTATTAATTCCCACCAATGTGGTATTCAACAACCCTTTGTGATCATTCAAATGATGTGACGGATGGTATGTGCGGAACAGCGAAGTAAAAGATCCGATTTCGCGAAGTCCGTTGATATCGCGCACCGCGCCATTGTAAACAATTCCGTTTCCTGTCTTTGTAAAAATCGAGTTACCAAGATTATCCCCGATAGTAGGACCATCCACGTGCGCGCCAAACTGATCGACCACATATACGTCGCGTTTCACGAGCATATCGATGGGCCATGAGTTCTGTGACTTTACACGTTTATCGCGTGTATGTCCGCGTTCGTCAATAACCCGGTGAATGTCCGGACGTCCAGGCATGAAGGTCGCGGTAACTGCACGACCAACAAGGACACTGTCTGGATTGATCATCATAAAACCATCTTCGTACTGATATTTGAAGTTCTCATTTCTGAGTACCGCCCACGCTTCTTCAAGCGTAACAAGCTTCATACGGTTCAGGATAGCGTCCGGAACTTTTGGTCTGCCGTCAGGAAACCGTTCACCTTTCCAGTCCGGAGTAAGAAAGATCAGCTCTTCGCGCGAGATCTGTTGTCCAACCACAGGCAGTGCAAAGAGAAAGCAAAGCAGCACCGCCATCATCCGTGTCCTTAAAAAAGTTGTCTTCATATATATAATCTTGATCTTGTTTTCGATAGTATTTCTTTAGTCAGGTCGGGCATTAATGATGACCTACCACTTCTTCTTCCACCACATTTTCACCCTCCGGTAGCGGTTTATTGCGCCACCACAATGCAAGGCTTGACCCTGTGATGTTCATGACCGGTGCGAATATCGCCGCAGCCAGCCCAACCGTCGACAGTTTGCCCATTGCCAGCGCGAGAGCGGATCCAAGACCCGCGTTCTGCAGTCCCACTTCGATAGCGATTGTACGACGGTCTTTCTCCCCCATACGAAGGAGCGTTGCCGACCAGTATCCAAGGAAGTAACCTGAAAGATTATGGATCAACACCGCGAGCATCAGCTTTGGTCCTACTACCAGCAAGTCGTTTCTTCCGGCGGAAGTAATCACAACGATGATCAGCGCAATGCCACCCATTGATATTACCGGCATGATATCATCAAGCCATTTGAACTTACCATGAAGGAAGTGATTGAAGGCAAGACCTGCAGTCACAGGCATGATCACCACCTTGGTGATATCCCAGGCCATGTGCCAGAAATCAATCTCTACATATTGCCCGGCGAGAAGCCCCATAAAGAATGGCGTCACGAAAGGTGCGAGGAATGTCGAGATCGCCGTAAGCGTTACGCTGAGCGCGAGGTTCGCACGCGCCAGATAAGTCATTACGTTCGACGCAAGTCCGTTAGGGCAGCTTCCAATCAGGATAATACCCGCTGCAATTTCCGGAGGGAAATAAAGAAGCTGTGTAATCAGGAACGCCACAAGGGGCATAATGAGATAATGACACATCACCCCGGCGATAACACCTTTCGGCATCCGCACCACTCTGGCAAAATCACGTACACTCAAACCAGTTCCCATTCCGAACATGATGATCTGCATAAGAGGGACGATCAGCTTGGAAAGCTTAAACCCTCCCACTTCTGTAAAATGTTGCGGATAATACATCGCAGCACTGACAGCCGCGAAAATCATTACTGTGAACGAGTAGCCTTTAAGGATCTCATACCCTCTGAAGCCGAATGCCAGCATCAGAAAAGAAGTAGTGAGAAGTAGTCCTGCATATGAATGAAATTCAAATACAGTGGATATTATGAAGAGTAAAAAGAAGAGTGCCGCAAGGATGAAAAGTACTTTTGAAAAAGGTTTCGTTACCATTGAGAGCTCGAGTTTTTCCGACAGCGCAGTACAAGTCCACGCCTCCCTGTTTTGACTCCAGGTTTCGGCTTAGTAAATGGTTATTAAGTTTTATGAGATGAGACAGAGAATCGAAGGCGACTTAGGAAATGGAGCGGCGGACACCCAAACTTGTCCGCCGTCCATACCTGTCAGTCTGCCAAACAAACTCAACTAACTATCAGGGTCTGTCCCACCATACTCTTGTATCAAGAGCATCCGGACCCTGGCGGCTTATAGCCGCATTAACATTTGCCTCGTTGACGGAACCTTCTGAAACAGGGTAGGTCAACCGACGAATATAATCCACTTCCTTACCGGGATAAGGATTGATTGCCAGATCCGGGAAATCGCTTCTTCTGTAGTTAGCGAATACTTCCGGCCCGTTAGGGAAAGCGGCAATCCAGTATTGTGTATTGATTTGCTCAAGCGCGTTAGCTGGATCAAATGGATTTGCATCAATGTAATCCTGGATAGCATCCGCACTGATCGCAGAACCAGCATCGAAGAGAGCCATCTGCTCAAGAGCAGCACGAACCCCTGCTTCGAAGTAGTCTGCAGCATCACCTGTTGTTATCCAACCGCGGTGACGTGCTTCAGCCAGAAGAAGATTTGTTTCAGCCGCTGTTACCAGGAAGAATGGTGCAGTGAGCTTCATCACACGGCTGCGATCCGCCTGGGTGAAATCATAGAAGCTGGCTAGTCCAAGACCGGTGGCCGCTGCGCCGATAGTGCTGTTGTCGTTACCCATTGGCATACCTACCTGTTCTGCAGGATCAGATGTTCTCCTGTCAGCAGTCTGGGTAGAACCAGAAGTAGCGCCTTTGTATCTGACAGCGATCGCTGCAAGACGTGGGTCATCAGTGTCGCGCAGGTGATTAACGAAAGGTGCGGCCATGTAGAAGTTCGCGCCTTCAGTACCGTTAAGGGTTACACCCAGGGTGTTCTGATAGTTGGCGTCATGACGAACAGCTGCGTTGTCTGCGTTTGTCAGAATCAACTCTGAAAGATCAAGTCCTGACACAACAGTCTGCGCCTGTGAAGGAGCAACTTTACTGAGTCGCATTGCAG
>JAEYXN010000121.1 GCA_023431285.1 Bacteroidota bacterium | reverse complement strand
GGATAATTGGTGGGAAATCCATTATTTTTAAGTCGATGTCACAAAACATAACCATGAAACTAACTTCAGCAGTCTTTATTTTCCTTTTCCTGGTCGGCTCCGCCTTTACGCTTGCGCCAAAGCAGGAGTTCTATGAGATCAGGATATACCATGTAAAAACCGATGCCCAGGAGAAAATAGTCGAGAACTTTCTTAAGAATGCGTATCTGCCAGCTCTTCATCGGGCAGGATTGGAGAACATCGGCGTATTCAAACCAATCGAACTAGACACAGCCGACCGAAGGATCTATGTAGTCACTCCGTTGCGTACCCTGGAACAGGTCAACTCCATTCAGGCCACTTTATCCTCTGACAAGAATTATCTTCAGGCTGGCAAAGAATATCTGGATGCGACTTATGACAACCCTCCATTTGCACGTATGGAGTCCATCATTCTTAAAGCTTTCTCTCATCAGCCGGTCTTTCAGAAACCAGCTTTGAAAGGACCCCGGGAGGAACGTGTGTATGAGCTGCGGAGTTATGAGGGCCACACTGAAAAGATCTTCCAAAACAAGGTTCATATGTTTAATGAAGGCGGAGAGGTAGCGCTATTCAAGCGCCTTGGTTTTAATGCTACATTCTACGGTGAAGTACTTTCCGGGCCGAGGATGCCCAACCTGATGTACATGACGACATTCGAAAACAGAGCCAGCCGCGATGAGCACTGGAAAGCATTTGGGGCCGACCCTGAATGGAAGAAGTTGTCGGCACTTCCGATGTACCAGAATAACGTTTCTAAAATCGAAATCTTCTTCCTTCGCCCGACAGCGTACTCGGATTATTGAGAGCAGCCTTCTCAAGATGCAATTCATCAAACGGCGGGCCAAGGCTTCGTAGGATGAAGTTAAATCTCACTGAAACTCTTGTTACTAAGAAGATTCTCAATTGCCTTTGCCAGGATCTCTGCGCAACTCACGATCTCAATTTTCGGATGATCGACATGCTCTACGATGGTATCTGAAATGTATAGCTTCTGGATCTTTGACTTATTAAGATTATCAATGGCAGACCCGCTGAGGATACCATGGGTACAATAGGCACACACCGATAACGCACCGTTCTCGATCAGCAGATCCGCTGCGCTGCAAAGCGTACCCGCTGTATCCACAAGATCATCGATGATGATGATATTCTTCCCTCTCGGTTCTCCAATAATCTCCATGTGCGCCACCTGATTCGGTTTCAACCTTTCCTTGTTGATCACCACCATGTCCGCATTCTCAAAGTGTTTCTTGTACTGCTTAATACGTTTAATGCCCCCGAAATCCGGACTGCACAAACACAGGTTATCCGTGTTCTTGTTTCGGATATGATCAACGAACAAACGCAAAGAAACCAGCGGGTCCATTGGGATACGATAGAACCCTTCTATAGCATTGGTATGAAGATCAATCGTGATCAGCCTGTCAGCCCCCATTAATTGAATGATCTCGGCGATCATACGGCTAGATATCGAAGTTCTTTGATTGTCACGTCGCTCCTGACGGCTATGCGGAAGATATGGAATAACGAGAACAACCTCCCTGGCCGATGCGCGCCGTGCCGCATCAACAGTTAGAAGCATCTCAAAGAAATTCTCGTAAGGCATCTGTGCCTTTGCAATCAGAAAAACTGTCTGCCCGCGAATGCTTTCATTAAACCGAACGAAAAGCTCCCCATCAGAGAACTTCTCTCTGTGAAGCTTAAGAAGTGGCTGTCGAAGTATTGAACAAACCTTTTCTCCAAGGCTTAACGCGGACGAGGTGGCATAAATCCTTACTGAATTCTCCATGATGTGTAAAAGGTGTCAATATACGTCCGCGCCGACGGCTGGAGAAAACCAGAGATACTATTATCTGAATATTTTTCTGCGCACCTTTTCAGGAATGATACTTTTTCAAAATAAGCTCAAATAATGGTTTGTGCTCCCTGGTTGTTTCACCTTCGGCCATCAAATGACTTAAGCTTTCCAGTGTAATCCATTCAACCTGCCCTATGTCATCATCCGCCTTGGGCTCCCCACTTATAAAGTCCGCTGAGAAAAGCGTCGTAATGATCTTATCATCCTCGAAGCGGTATCGCCAGTCATCCACAAGAAAAGAACCCTCATAAGCGGGGTTTGACACATCGGAGATACCACACTCTTCCTGCAATTCTCTGCGTGCCGCGTCTTCATAAGATTTATCTGAAGGGTCTACAAAACCGCCAAGGAATCGCCACTTCTTTTCGGAAGGTTTTAACCCAAGGAGTATCTCTTTCCTGTTATTCCTGAAAACACAAATATCAACTGTGGGATAAGCCTTCGGATACGTTCTCCCCAATGCATGCACGGCTCCTCTTCTGAATTCTTCAGAATTGATTGGCTCACTCTTCTCATATCTGAGTTTATGGCTGCTGCCAATAGCGGTGGCGTTATATCTGCCCGAATACACGCTTACAAAACGTTCCTTCGATCCGTACAAATGAATCTCCTCCGAGGGAAACTCCTTTTCCAGAAGATGGTCCAGTTCCGTCGACCAGGCTTCATCAGAGGGATGATCTTCCAGGATAAGCACCGTAACGTCACGAAAATGATTCTGGATCATCTGACGTCGAACGTCTCCTTCAAAGGGATTTTGCCTTGTGCTCCCGGTCTTACCTTCCCCCAGCACAATTGCAACGCGCGAAGACTTACCGCGAAGCTCTTCGATCGTCTTTTTGATCTCATTGTTGATTTCAATCATTTGGAGGCGGGCAATCAGGACAGCAATGGTACTCATACAAAGGAATTAACAGCGAGATATAAAATTTCTTCGTTCGAAAAGCGATTCTGTTTTATCTTATTTTTATGCATGCATGCATATCGCCTGGAGAACAAGCGCCAGGACGGAGAGTTCTTATCAGGAGCCCCCGTGAGTTGCCGCGCTGTAATCAATAGCCGGCGCGAACAGGTGGCCGCAGGGGATAATATCCTTGTAGAGCTTTCCAATGGAAAAAAATATAAGGGCCGGGTTGTGGAGTTCAGAAGCTTCCTGGTAAACGAAGTAGAGGCAGGCGATCTGGTAATTATCCGTGCATAAAGCAACTATTGAGATTAAGGATTAGTTTTAAGGTGGAATGCTTAAGAAAATCTTCATCCTTCCTATAAGGATCTATCAAGTGACCCTCTCTCCGCTTCTGGGAACGAATTGCAGGCACCATCCATCGTGTTCACAATACACGATAGAAGCCATCCAGGAGTGGGGCGTGATAAAGGGCATCTGGTTGGGAATGAAGCGGATAAGCCGTTGCCATCCGTGGGGCACACATGGGTACGATCCGGTCCCTAAGAAAGACGAAAATCATCCGCAGTAAAAAGGCCCGGGAAAAATTCGCGCCGGAGCGTTCCCTTTTTTACCTTCCGATATTAAACCCGCCGAATATGAATCACTCATCATCACGAAGAAATTTTATTAAACAGGCAGCGCTTTCCACAGCCGCCTTCAGCATTGTTCCGCGATTTGTTCTTGGCGGTAAAGGTTATACACCTCCCAGCGACACACTATACATCGCCGGTATTGGTGTTGGTGGAAAAGGCACGAGTGATCTTACAGGGTTTGCTGCCAACAAGAAAGCGAAGATTGCTTTTCTATGTGATGTTGATGACGCAATGGCAAAAGACTCTGTGAAGAATTTCCCTCAGGCAAAGTTTTATAAGGATTTTCGAATCATGCTCGATAAGGAGCAGAAGAACATAGACGCTGTGTCAGTCAGTACTCCCGATCACACACACTTCGCTGCGACGATGGCGGCGATGGAACGGAAGAAGCACGTCTATGTTCAGAAGCCTCTCACCTGGTCCATCCACGAGGCGCGCCTCCTCACCGAAGCCGCGAGCAAGTATCAGGTGGTTACCCAAATGGGAAATCAGTTTGCTTCCGCAGATAACGTGCGCACTGCTAAAGAATATGTAGACGCAGGACTCATTGGCGACGTCACCGAGGTTGTGGCATGGACTAATCGCCCCGTGTGGCCTCAAGGTATTGCAACACCCTCCGGCAAACATGAGATACCTTCTACTCTTGACTGGAATCTCTGGTTGGGTCCTGCGCCGCAGCGAGACTATAACCCTGCATATCATCCCTTCAACTGGAGAGGATGGTGGCCCTTTGGAACGGGTGCGCTGGGAGACATGGGGTGCCACATCATGGACGCCGCTTTCAGGATCTTACCGATTGATTATCCCTCAGAAGTCGAATGCAGCACTACAACGGTGTGGGCAGACTTTTTCAAGGAAGCACACTATGATGAAAGTTGTCCCGCCTCATCCATCATTCACCTGAAGTTTCCGAGGAAGGACGGTAAAGGGGATATCAAATTCACCTGGATGGACGGAGGTCTCCTTCCCGAACGTCCTGAAGAACTTCTTCCCGACGAGAAACTGGGGAACACAGATGGCGGATACATCTTCATCGGATCGAAAGGAAAGTTGATGGGTAACTACAACGTACCTCCGGTGCTGTTGCCAACCGCGCGCATGAAAGATGTCACTCTTCCAAAACAATCTATACCGAGGATCGCAGGCGCGGAAGCCGGGCATTACACTCAATGGGTAGACGCGTGTCTGAAAGGATATGGTAAGATGGAGTTGAGCTCGCCATTTGAATACGCGGGACCATTCACTGAAGCTGTGCTGATGGGGAACCTTGCACTACGCAGCTACGCGATGAGAGGCAGTGATGGTCGCAGTCATCCGGGAAGAAAGAAACTTCTATGGGATGCAAAGAATATGAAGATCACCAACTTCGATGAAGCAAACCAGTTTGTGAAAAGAGAATACAGAAGTTACTAATATCGCCTTCTGGTTTCGATGGTTAGCTTGCCAGTCCGGATTCGTAAAGATTGAATTCAAGAGGGCTGGACTCAGCGAAACCATCCACGGCCAGGTCGTCGAAGATATGTTCATCGAACTCAACCTCACGCATTTCTATTTCCCCGTTCTTGTGGACAGTGATTTCCCAACCTGTAAAAACAAGCGGATTCACTTTCACAAGAATGATTGCTTCTTCGAACTCCTTCCTGAAGTATTGATGAACGATGTTGCTGCTTTTCTTTGCCATTCGGATTAAATCATGCTCGCATTACCTGAAAAAATAAATACGAAACGTTTGGTCCTGCGGCGTCTAAGGTACGAAGATGCGGAAGAAATTTTCTATACATACGCCAGCAAGGAGGAGGCGACGCGCTACGTATCTTGGCGAAGACACCAGAGAGTTGAGGACACCCGCAGGTTCCTAGCTTTCGCCGTCAATGCCTGGAACAGCGGAAGGGATTTCAGCTATAGTGTGCGACTGCGCGACTCAAACAGACTTGTGGGAAGCATTGGTGTGATCAATCTGGATGGGAAAGTTCAGTTCGGATACATCTTCAGTCCGTCGCAGTGGAACCTAGGGTATGCCACGGAAGCGTGTTCTGCGGTTCTCGACCTTCTGACCGATATCCCTGACCTTGTGTCAATTACAACTTTTGTTGACGTGGACAATCAAGCGTCGATCCGCGTGCTGGAAAAGTGTGGACTGCAGGCAGAGGGAGTCTTTCCCCAATGGTTTCGGTTTCCGAACCAGAATAATGAAGCAAGAGACTGCATATTGTTCTCAGTACCGCGTTCCGAAAAGCCTTCCTGATTTATTTATCCAAATATTTGTGTATTGGAAAAGGTCTATGTTATCTTCGCCCCGGCAAATCGGCACGACCAGCTCCTGCTGAACTCCCCCAGGATCGGAAGGTAGCAAGGGTAGGCGGTTGAAGCGGTGCGATGTTCGGTTTGCCCTTTTTATACCCTCTGAATTCCACATTGCCGTTGCATTTCTAGGCACTTCGGCAAATGATCCTTACCTTTGGCGCGCTAAATTCTTAACCCACTAACTAATCATGAAGTTTTTTATCGACACGGCGAATCTGAAAGAAATTAAAGAAGCTTACGACCTCGGAGTTCTCGATGGCGTTACCACTAACCCATCATTGATGGCGAAGGAAGGTATCAAGGGAGATGAAGCAGTAAGAGCTCACTATAAAGCGATCTGCGACATCGTTGACAACAACGTGAGCGCTGAAGTGATCGCTACCGATTTCGAAAGCATTATCAAAGAAGGCCGTGAACTTGCGAAGATTGATGATAAGATCGTTGTGAAAGTTCCTATGATCAAAGAAGGTGTGAAAGCGATTAAGAAGTTCACCAGCGAAGGCATCAGAACGAACTGTACACTCGTGTTCTCAGCGGGTCAGGCTATCCTCGCAGCCAAAGCAGGTGCAAGCTATGTATCTCCTTTCGTGGGACGTCTGGATGATGTTTCTACCGATGGATTGGCATTGATCGAGCAAATCGTTCTGATCTATAGTAACTACGGCTACAGAACGGAAGTGCTTGCCGCATCTGTTCGTCATGCTATGCACCTTGTTCAGTGTGCTGAGATCGGAGCTGACGTTGTAACGTGCCCTCTGAATGTTATCACCGGACTACTTAACCATCCTCTTACCGATATCGGATTGCAGAAGTTCCTCGCTGACCACAAGAAGGTCAACGGGTAATTCATCGCGAATAATTTTCATTAGCCGGTATGACGTATATATTTGTACGATATACCGGCCATTATTATGTTCTCTCCCGACATAGTTGTCAGCGTTAAAGACGCAATCATCTTCCAGGACAGCAATACTGTTTTGGATAATGTCAATTTCGAAATCCAGAAAGGTGAATTCGTTTACCTCGTCGGAAGAACCGGCTCGGGAAAATCTTCCCTGCTCAAGACGCTTTACGCGGATCTTCCTCTTCATACCGGTGAGGCTACCGTAGCCGGCTTTAATATCAGGAACATCGCCTCCTCAAAGGTGCCGCTTCTCCGACGGAAGCTCGGTATCATCTTCCAGGACTTTCAGCTTTTCAACGACCGCACCGTGGCGGAGAATCTTCTTTTCGTGCTGAAAGCAACAGGTTGGAAAGACAATGTGAAGATGCGTTCCCGTCTTTCGGATGTGCTCATGCAGGTAGGTTTAGGATCGGTCGAGAAGAAATTCCCGCACCAACTCTCCGGCGGTGAGCAACAGCGTGTGGTGATAGCACGGGCTATGCTGAACGAACCGATGATCCTTCTTGCAGACGAGCCCACAGGAAATCTCGATCCTGAGGTTTCTTATGAGATCATGAAAATATTCCAACAGATCAACAAAAGCGGAACGGCTATCTTAATGGCGACGCATAGTTACGGGCTGATCAAGCGATATCCCTCTCGTGTCCTGAAATGCGAAAAGACCAAAGTCATCGACAGCGCTAAAGAGCCTTTCGAACTGGCTACTGATATTTAATATTCTCTCGGGAAAAACACCCAGCGCTCTTCTCTAAGACATCCCCTTAATCATTCGATACTGATGATTGGATATTTGATACTCATTCTCACTTGGCACTGGATATTTGGCGTTTGATATTCCTGCATTCTCTATTAAAAAGAGAACCCTCCTCCCACCACCAACGACACCTCTGACCGGCCCGCCTGGATGAGTCATTCCACGATTATTTCAGCATGCCATAACTACTCTCCTTCAGGGGACGGGGGTCTATTCATTCCTCAATGAGCAGGACGCCCCACACTCCTCACCCAACTGCTCCCAACCGTCTGGCGAACCTTATTCCCATTCCGAAACACCATTCCCAAAAAGATATCCCGTATATATCCCGTATATGTCTCGTATATATCCCGTAGTTATTCCGTCCTTATATAGATACGGGATATCTACGGAATATCTACAGGATACCTACCTGATAACAACGTGATACTTCTAATGTGAATTAGATATTCAGATGTGGAAATGAGAAATAAAATGACATCAATCCCGCGAACGCTGGATCAAAACAGAGGGAAAAGAGAATAAGTCGAAGGAATCGTGACGCCAGAAGAATCCGTTACGTAAGACCCATTGTGTGATCAAAGGCCGACAAACTATAGAGCACGTTCTTAAAGAAGAGCAGAATCGCCACCTGGAACCTGCTACCAAGTTACCTGCTACGGCTGTTTCCTGCTATCTGCTACTTGCTACGGCTATTTCTTCGTTATCTGCTACTTGCTACCTGCTACCGCTGTTCCGTGTTACCTGCTACTTGCTACCTGCTACGGCTGTTTCTTGCTACCTGCCACGGCTGTCCCAACCGGCTGTCTGGCCGACTGGCCGCCCAGGCTGACCTAAACGCTAACTCTCCGCCGCCGGCCCTTCCTCCTCCGCATCATCTTTCAGCTGATCCTCGAGCCGTTGCAGCTGCTGATTCAGCAAATTGATCCGCACCAGGAGATTCAGGACCAATGCGTCCTTGACTTTCCTGGAGGGGCGCGCCTTCCATTCCTCCTTCAGGACATTATACATCGCTTCCAACTGCTGAAAGTCGCCGGCAAATTCATTGTGGGAGGTTCCTCCGGAGAACTCTTCAATCAATGCCACCTTCTGCGAGATCTGGGTGGTATAAAATGCTTCTACATCATTAAATTCATTCACAGCGACCTTGGATGAATCGGGACTGGCCGTGCTGCGTGGGACCGCGAGATAAATGCATGCCCCGAGGAGTACTACAGCAGCCACACGCCATAATAAGAGGCTATCGTACCACGGCCTTGCAGGCGCAGCAAACAGATCCCCTTCCACGGCTTTCCAAACCTTTTCCGGTGGCTCCTTGTCGTCGAACGCATTACGGTTCGATCTTATGAAGTCTTCCAGTTTATCGCTCATACCTTTATCCCTTTTCTTTCAGACAGCAACTCACGCAGTTTCGTTTTTGCTCTGTTGAGCTGCGACTTCGACGTAGACTCTGTGATGCCTAATATTTCTGCAATCTCCTGATGATCATATCCCTCCAGCAAGTACAATGAAAGCACCGCGCGGTATCCATCCGGCAGGCGCTGAATCCCACTCCTTACGCGTTCAACGGTAAGGTTGTCGGCATATTCTTCAGAAGGCGCCTCCTCGGCGACGTCCCAATGTTCATCATCAGGTATACGATCGTGTTTCCTCTTCTGAACCGCGGTCAGCGCCTTATTGATCACTATCCTTTTCAGCCATGCCCCGAACGCCGCGTCACCCCGATAATAATCCAGATTACGAAACGCACTGGTGAAAGCCTCCTGGAGAACGTCCTGCGCCTCATCCTCATTTCCAGTGATCCTGTAGCCGACGTTGTACATGGCTTTAGAATACAGCTTGTACAACTGGAAATGCGCATGCTGATCACCCTGGCGGCACCTGGCAATCAACTCGTGATGCATGTTCATAACGCCCTGCTCCAACCGAATCCTGGTTTATTGCTAAAGACAAGGTACGAAATAAAAGGTTGCAGGGAGTTGGCGACTATTTCACAGGCTGCAGCCCTTTTTGTGCTGCGATCTCCATCAGAAGCGCCATAGCTTCATCGCGATCATTTCGGATCTGACCTTCCAGTATAGCCTCTCTGATCTGGTCTTTTAATTCGCCAATGATGCGTGACGGAGGAAGGTTGAATATTTCCATGATTTCGTCGCCGGACACCGGGGGCTGAAAATTCCGAAGGTGATCCTTTTCCTCCACTTCGCGCATCTTCTGCTCAACAAGGTCGAAGTTCTTCAGAATCCGATCAACCTTTGCAAGATTCTTGGACGTAACATCCGCGCGACAGAGTATCATCAAGGCTTCAATGTGGTCACCGGCATCAAAAAGCAATCTGCGTATAGCCGAGTCGGTAACTTCCTTTGATAATGGGATAGGACGCAAGTGCAACCTTACAAGGTTTTGAACGAACACCATTCGCTCATCCATCGGCAACTTTAGCTTTCTAAAGAGATGTGGTGTCATGCGTGCCCCTTTGTCTTCGTGACCATGGAACGTCCACCCATGTTCTTTGTCATACCGCTTTGTCGCGGGCTTCGCTATGTCATGAAGGATCGCTGCCCAGCGAAGCCACAGATCATCGGAAACTGATGCAACGTTATCGAGCACCTGAAGTGTGTGGAAGAAATTATCTTTATGCGCCCGATTACCAACGTATTCAACACCGTGAAGAGCAACCAATTCAGGAAAGAATTGTTTCAGCAATCCACTATGAAATAAGAGCTTAAAGCCATACGAAGGCACTTTGCTCAGGATGATCTTATTGAGCTCATCGGTGATCCTCTCTTGAGAGACGATCTTCAATCGCTGAGCCTGGTCAGTGAGCGCGGCAAACGTGTCTGCATCTATATCGTAATTAAGCTGCGACGCAAAACGGACGGCGCGCATCATGCGAAGCGGATCGTCGGAAAACGTGATGGCGGGTTCGAGTGGTGTTCTGATCAGTTTCCGTTTGATGTCCCCAATTCCATCAAAGGGATCGATTAACTCGCCGAAACTTTCTTTATTCAAAGAGATCGCCATGGCATTGATCGTGAAATCCCGTCGCTTCTGATCATCCTCCAGAGTACCATCCTCTACCAGGGGCTTTCTCGAGTCGCTGCGATAGGATTCTTTCCGTGCGCCAACAAACTCAAGTTCAAGTCCGTCAAGATTCAGCTGTGCTGTACCAAAATTTTTGAAGATGTTGACCTGCTTGCCTTTCCCGAGTGACGAGGCCACCTCGCGGGCGAGATTGATACCACTTCCAACACAAACGAAGTCAATATCTTTTGAGGCACGTTTTAAAAGCAGATCACGCACATAACCGCCTACAACGTAGACAGGGAAACCCAGACGATCTCCCGCCTCGCCGATTGTTTTAAAAACTGGTTGTGTAAGCTGGTCCGCCAGATTCATCCTCGTACTTTTGGCCGCAAGGTAGGTAAGCGGGATTCAAGACACAAGACACCCGTTCTTCGTTTGCCTTCGAGGTAGTTTCAGGATATCCGTAACTGCAGCGCAGCAGCGGAGCTTAATATCTGATTCAGAAAACAGGAATGCAGTCTAAGTGGATCTTACAACGAAGCCAGTACACGTCGAGTGTAATGGCAACAAAAGCATGACTAGAAATATCTGATCATATCTTAATCCCACATGCCCGACTTGTGATTGAATGTCGGACAAGGAATCAACTTATACTTCTGCTTGACAGCCCGGTTTGCAGGTTTAGTCGCGAATTCCCAAATGAGAGAGAACTCGTGTGCACCACCCGAGGCAGTTTGTAATTCAGAGATGGTGAAGTCATAACTGTAACCTACTTGCAAAGACTTCATGTATAAGCCCAGGAACAATACAGCTGCGTCTTGCTCAATGCTGTTGATCACACTCTTCTTGAACAATTTCCCTCTGTAGGCCAATCCCACCGAGACGGGGTCAACGTGGTAGTTAATGGCAAAGTCGAATTGCGAGAACGTCGGGCCCTGACGTCGGTACATTGCAGATGGTGTCAGATACGTGGCCCGGCCAGTGCGCGTATTTGCTGAAAGATCAAAACGGAAACCACCATGGACCGCGAGCTTCATCGGGAGTCTGCTTTCTTCATTGAGCACAGACAGATTTGGCCGGTTCATGTGTGCGAAGCTACTTCCCACCCAGGCCTTTCTGCTGTAAAGCATGAATCCGGAGGAGAAGTCAAAATATCCTTGACGGCCAAGCTTCCTGAGCTCCACGTCAGCGGTTTCACCATTGTAGCGAAGCTCATCTCCCATGATCAGTTTGCTGCGGTCAAGACCGTTGGTTCCATATCCAAAACTGATCGCTGGGGCAAGAACTAAATTATCAGACACCTTAAGCTTATATGAATAAATGAAGTTCTGGGTTGATGTCCTCCATCCTGCTGAGCCCATCTTGTCAGTCATGAGTAGTATTCCGAAACCACTGCGAAGCTCGGGCACAAACATATCATAGGATAGCGCATACGTGGTAAACGCCTGCGGCAGGCTGGGCCATTGCACGCGATGGTTAATCACGAGTCGTTGATGCGGCGTTGTCCCCGCAAAGGCAGGGTTAAGATACAATGGTGCCTGATAATACTGCGATAGCTGAGGGTCCTGACCAAAAGCGGCCACCGAAGTCAGCATGAAAGCAAAAAATAGAATTCTTTTCATTGTCTTTAACTTGGAATTGAAAAAACGCCGGATGACCTGCAGTCATCCGGCTATCGCTATCGTATCAAAGTAACATCTCCCACCTTGGTGGTCCGCTGACCATCGCCGAGCCTCATCACAAGTTTGTAGACGTAGACTCCTGCTGGCATTAGTCTGCCGTTGCGGTCATATCCATTCCATCCCACGTTCTTGTCACGCGACTCAAACACCAGTGTACCCCAACGATCGAATACCTGCATCGTAAACTCTTCGACACCTTCCATGATCGGCAGGAACACGTCGTTGGTAAAGTTGAGGTCTTCATGTCCGCTGTTCGGACCAGAAGTACTTGGCGTGAACGCGTTCGGGATCTTGATCGCACCTCCGGCAATTATTTGTATTGCCTGCTTAGTAGTATCCGCACATATCACGGGACTATCGAGGATTCCATCCCCATCCATATCAAACTGTCCGTGATTGACTGAAGCCACAAGCATGATGCTGTCTCTTCCCTCCAGCGTGTAGTTATGACGTGGCTGGAAAAGTGTTGATGTTTCCCCATCACCAAAATCCCAGAAGTACTCATCCGCGAACCTGGAAAGGTTGATCGGCTCAACTGGCTGCCCGAGGTATACCTGTGGTGTTCTCAGGAGGAAGTCAGCAATCGGAACATCAAACACGTTGATAGTTCTGGTCAATGGCGCACCTACAGGGACGTTGTTGTCAAACGCGATCAGCGTAAGGGTGTAGACACCCGGTGCCGATATACGGAACTGAGGCTCACGCATACCGGAACGTTCAATGGAACCGCTGGCATTGGTCAGTGTCCATTCGAACTTGTTTGCGTTCATGGATATATTCTGCGTGCTCACCGTTACCGGGAAGCAACCTGCGAGCGGTGTCGCAAGGAATCCTACCGATGGAGTACCGCGGTTGATCGGAACAATCACTGTTTCCGAATCGGTACAAGCCGAAAACAACTTGTTGGTCACTTTAAGTGTCACTGACCGGTCATCATCCGAAGTGTACGCAACGATTCGTTGGTTACCTGTGCGATTCTCAGAATCAATGTCCTCGCTATCACCAGGCCAGTCGTAATTAAAGAACAGAGTATTATGATCGGTGATCTCATACGTGACGTTGACAAGTCCGCCAATCATCTGCGGAGATGCCGGATCGAACGTAAAGGCCGCTGTCGGATTATGATACACATTGACCGGTCCGAGGATCTGTCTTGCTTCACAGTTCTGGCTGTTCACCGCCACGTAGTTGATATGGTACACGCGCGGATCCAGAATCGTCGAGTTATTATCAAGTGTGAAAGTCACGTCTTCTCCTGAAGTGTTCACAACTGGTCCAAGAACTACGTTTCCGTTGTCATCCGTAAACTCGTACTGCCAGGTTGCAGAAGCTACTCCGAGAGAGTTGTCCTCGTAAGTGATCGGTGTTCCCGCACAGACATCCGTTGCAGGCTGAAGGATGTTCACCGCCAGACTTGGATAGATAGTGATCTGCTGTGTGGCTTTGTGGTTATCACAGGCACCAAACGCGCTCAGAGAAACTGTGTAAGCTGTATTCACGCTTGAAGATCCCGCCGGGTATGTATGCTGAATTGGCATCGGCTGCGGCGCACCTGACGGGATTACCAGGTCAGGAGTTCCATCTCCAAATGACATCAGATAGTCAAGGTTAGGATCAGGAGTGAAAGTGAATTCAAAAGCTTCATCAGAGCATTGCTCAGGATCAGCTACGGTAAACGAAGGCTTGGGCTGGAATGTGAAGGGGAACAACACATCATCCGCAAGACAGCCAAATGCGTCACGGATATTTTCAAACCTGATCACCGGAGGCGGTTGCTGTTCAGGATTTTTGATCTGGAACTTCTCACTGATCTGACCGGCAGAACGATTGAGCTGCAGAAGATCTCCGTCGAACACATTGAATGTCATCGGCGAAGTTCCCTGGACGAGTTCAATAAAGACAAAAGACTGTACACCCTCGCACACGATACTAGGGCCGTTAGGGGCAACGGCTGGTTTCGGACGATTTCGTACCTCTACGTCGTTGCCGTTGGTGGTCTTGTATATCATACACGCCGCAGGAGTATTCGGAAGAGTTGAAATGTCTCTCACGAGCCTTCTGTAATACACGATAGGGTTGTTCCGGTCTATAGAAGAGTTCGGATCGTAGGTAGGCGCGTTTGTTCCCGGAAGGTTTGACCATCCCGGATCATTCTCCGGATTGTTGTCGGCATCTGTTCCGGGAGCGATCGCCACCTGCCATTGATACTGATAGTTTCCGGTACCCCCGAAGACAGATACCAATTCAGTAAAGGCAGCCGCGTCGTTCTCAGGACAGACATCCTGATCAGACCCGATGATACCTGCAGAGATTGCTGTAGGCTGAGTCAGTACCGCTGAATTCTGCGGGCCTCTGCAGCCCTTGTCGTCTTCAACGGAAATCCGGTACGTGCCTGCTCCAAGATTAGTAAACAGGGCTGGCACATTGGCAACTTGTGATACCGGGTTATCAGGATGAACAGGATTAAGTGTAAAGTTGAAAAGTCCTGAACCTCCCTGGGCGATCACTTGGATTTCTCCATTGGTTGCGCCAAAGCAGCTTACGTTATTTCCATTGCCGTCATCAGGCACAACCACGGAAGTGATTTCTACCGGATCAGGGAATCCTACTTCGATAGAGTTCACCTCTACCTGACAGAACGTATTGGTTGCATCGGCAATCCGTATGGTATAGAAACCACGTCTGAGATCTTCGAATATCCCATCCGTTGTTTGCACGTTACCAGGGAAGAGCGTGTATGTATAGCTTCCTGTTCCTGTATTTGATTCTGATGGACCACCGGATGCGTTAATGGTAATCCTTCCGTCGCGGTCCTTGCCAGATGTATCAAAGAAACAGCTTACGTCTTCTGCCGTCGGTACCGACACCAAAAGCTCCAGAGGCTCCACGATGATTCTTCCGGCAATCTGATCCGTACATTTATTGGCATCAGTGATCATAA
>JAEYXN010000091.1 GCA_023431285.1 Bacteroidota bacterium | reverse complement strand
GAGTCCCCGACAACCTAGCTGTGTTCTTACCAGTCGATGTCAAGGTCAGCCACGCGGGCTTTTGTGTAGTGGCAAGTGTAAGTGTCTCGGGTATATCAGTCGTAGTGATGTTGTATTCGTAAAGCTCATCAGGGAACGCTATTGTAACCGGCACAGAAGTGATACTGACATCCACCACCGTGACGATGAAGGAACGAGTGAACTCATTAAGCCCTCCGTCAAGCGCTTTCACAACCACCTCCGCTGTCCCCGATTGATTTAGCTGAGGCTTGAAAGTTAATGTTGCTGTGGTGCTTGTACCATTGTACGTGATGACTGGATGAGGAATAAGCGTCGTATTCTGGGAAGTTGCGTTGATCACCAGCTGTTCAGTCTCCATTGGCCCAGGGGAGATCCCGGTAATTGTAAAAGATTTCTCCGCGCTGTTCTTAAGCACCCGCTGATCTGCTATCACATTGAACGATGGTGGATCGTTCACGTTCAGAATATTCACTGTGATAGTAGCTGTATTGGATTTCGCTCCGTTATTGTCGCGAACATTATAGCTACCGGTTGCCGTTCCATTAATGTTTGCAGCAGGAGTGAATGTCACATCCCCATTAGTGGCATTGACAGTAAACGTACCCTGAGGCACAGTCCTGGTACGATCAATCTCCTCCGTTGCCGGGATTAGATCAACGGTAGTAGGATCGATCGTACCATCAATATCGGCATCATTCAAAATCACTTTAATGATTACCGGCGTATCCTCGTTGGTCGAAACCACATCGTTAGTCGCAACCGGAGGATCATTTACACCATTAACGATAACAGTGATCGTCGCGACGTTGGATGTCTCTCCAATATTATCATTGACAGTGTATGATATACTCGAAGTCCCCGTGAAGTTCAACGCCGGAGTAAATGTTACTACTCCTGTGTTATTCACCGTATATGTACCCTCGCTAGTGGAAAAAGATGTCTGAATACCGGACAGGACAACATTGAGATCCACTGTTGTCGCGATAAGGGATCCGTCATCGGTATCATTCGAAAGAACGTTGATGGTAACCGGCGTATCTTCGTTAGTAGTAGCCACATCGTTGACGGCCACAGGTTTCTGATTCACAAAATTGACAAGAACACTAATGGTAGCAGCATTCGATGTAGCGCCCGCGTTGTCATTCACAGTATAGGTGATAGACGAAGTTCCGCTGAAGTTCAACATCGGAACGAAGGTCACCAATCCAGTGGCATCAACACTATAAGTGCCTCCCGGAACAATCCGCGTATTCTGAATTCCACCCGTACCCGGATTAAGATCGACGGTAGCCACATTCACAGTACCATCCACATCAATGTCATTAGTAGTGACGTTGAAAGATACCTGGACATTCTGGTCAGTACTCGCGATATCATTATTTGCAATGGGCGGGTCATTCGCCGGCGTCACTGTGACGGTGATCGTCGCCGGATCCGAAACAAGTCCCTCGTCATCGCTGATAACGTACGTTATGACAGAGGTTCCAAAGAAATTGTTCGCCGGAGTAAACGTAACAACACCCGAAGCATTCACTGTGTACGTGCCTTCATCTGTTACCAGAGAGTTCTGAATGCCCGCAACAGCAGGATTCAAATCAACTGAAGACGGAACTATAGTGCCATCCACGTCTGAATCATTCGACAGCACACTTATTGTAACCGGCGTATCCTCATTCGTTGTTCGGGAATCATTTAACGCTACAGGTTTGTCATTGCCAGGATTCACGGTGACGGTGATGGTCGCAGCATTTGAAGTTGCGCCCTCGTGGTCCATTATCGTATAAGTGATACTTGAAGTTCCGTTGAAATTCAACGCCGGAGTAAAAGTTACAATTCCGTTCGCATCAACAGTGTAGTTTCCCTGCGGAGTGTTTCTCGTGGTCTGTTGGCCCGCCACTGCGGTATTCAGGTCGACTGAAGCTTTATTCACACCAACGTCGTCCACATCGTTTCCTGTCACATCAAATGCGACGCTCGTGTCTTCGTTTGTCGAAACTGCATCGTTCGTTGCAACGGGCGCAGAGTTCACTGAGGCAACTGTGATTGTAATGGTCGCCACGTTTGACGTGAGCCCGCCAATATCATTCACCGTGTAACTCGCCACAGCGGCCCCATTAAAATTTGCCACAGGAGAAAACGTCACCACTCCTGATGAGCTCACCGAAAACGATCCGGCCGCGACACTTATCGAAGACTGAATTCCCGACGTAGATGGATCAAGATCCACACTGGCAGGGTTTATTCCATTATCATCGGTATCGTTGGAGAGAACGTTAATGGAAACAGCCTGATTCTCATTAGTGGAAGCCGCATCATTAACCGCCAGAGGCGGGTCATTCACCGCGTTCACCGTAACTGTAATGGTTGCATTGTTGGAAACAGCGCCATCATCATCGCGAACATTATATTGTATCGATGCCACTCCATTGAAGTTAAGCGCCTGAGTAAAGGTCAACAGTCCCGCTGCGCTCACAGCCCAGCTTCCGGCAGTGGTTGTGACACTTGCCTGAATGCCTGCGGTGGTTACATCCAAATCTACCGACGACGCATTGATAGTGCCATCCACGTCGGTATCATTCCCTATCAGGTTAATTGACACAGGCGTGTCTTCATTTGTCGTCGTCGCGTCCGCTACAGCCACAGGAGGATCGTTGACGTCTGCAACGTTAAAGGTCACCGTAGCCGTATTCGACACGAGGCCTTCGTTGTCCTCTACTGTATATTGAATCGACGTCGTTCCATTGAAATTGAGAGTCGGTGAAAAGGTGACAAGTCCACTATTATTCACCGAGAAAGAACCCCCGGAGGTAGTAGCGGTCGTCTGACGCCCTGGCGTACCCGGATCAACATCCACTGTGGCCGCATTGAGTCCGCCGTCATCAGTGTCGTTCAGAAGTACATTAATACTTGCCACCTGATCCTCGTTCGAGTTTACAACATCATTAACCGCAACCGGAGGTGAATTTACGTTGCTCACCGTAACTGTGATGGTAGCGACGTTAGAAGTAGCGCCTTCATTATCATTAACCGTATAGCTGATTGAAACAGAACCACTGAAGTTCGCCGCCGGTGTGTATGTGACTACTCCCGCTGCACTTACTGAAAATGTACCGGCAGCATGACTAAAAGTTGATTGAATTCCGGGCGTCGAAGGATCCAGGTCGACACTCGCTGCATTGATAGTGCCGTCATCCGTGTCGTTGGCAAGGACATTAATGGTCACCGGGTCTCCTTGATCTGTGGAGGCCACATCATTCACTGCAACAGGTGGATCGTTAACGCTGTTTATTGTAACCGTAATCGTTGCGTTATTCGAAACTGCCCCAAGATCATCCCTTACATTGTATTGTACGCTAGCCGTACCGTGGTAATTCGCAGTTGGTGTAAACGTCACTACCCCGGCGGCATTCACAGTAAATGCTCCGCCAGTTACAGTGGCCGTGGTTTGAATGCCGGCAGCGGACACATCAAGATCTACTGAAGAAGCATTGATTGTCCCATCAATATCATTATCATTCGAAAGAATACTAATGGTCACCGGCGTATCCTCATTCGTAGTAGCTGCATCATTTACTGCAACTGGCGCATCGTTCGATCCGGATACTGTAATTGTTATTGTTGCATTGTTGGAAACCCCGCCATCATCATCGCGAACATTATATTGTATGGATGCCACTCCATTGAAATTAACCGCCGGAGTAAACGTAACTACTCCCGCTGCGCTGACTGTGTAAGTTCCACCCGCAATGGTTATGGTGTTTTGAATACCGGCAGTTGAAACATCAAGGTCAACCGACGCAGGATTGATTGTACCATCCACATCACTGTCATTTGCAAGGATCATAATAGGTACCGGAGTGTCTTCACTTGTTGTGGCAGCATCCGCGACTGCGACTGGAAGATCATTGATGTCCGCAACATTGACAGTAATAGTCGCAACATTCGAAACACTGCCTTCAGTGTCAGACACAGTATATTGAATGGACGTATTGCCATGGAGGTTCTCTGCAGGCGTAAAGGTCACAAGCCCTGCATTGTTTACCGAGAACGTTCCACCGGTGCTCGACATCGTGGTCTGCCTTCCGGGTGTAGAAGGATCCAGATCGACGGTGGCCGGTGCAAGGGCCAGGTCATCCGTATCGTTCGTGAGAATATTAAAGCTTACAGGAACATCCTCGTCTGTAGACGCTGCATCGTTCACGGCAACAGGCGGAGCATTGACACCGCTCACCGATACCGTAATGGTCGCAATATTTGAAGTGGCCCCGATGTTATCATTAACAGTATAATTGATCACAACGGTGCCATTGAAATTCAGCGCCGGTGTGAACGTAACATCGCCGGTCGAGTTTACGACAAATGTTCCGGAGGCATGTGTGAACGTTGACTGTATCCCCGGTGAAGACGGATCAAGGTCTACAGTAGCAGCATTCACAGAGCCATCATCTGTGTCGTTAGCGACAACGTTGAATGTCACCGGTGCTCCTTCATCCGTAGAGGCAGCATCATTGACGGCGACAGGATTATCATTCACAGATGCAATGGTGACCGTAATCGAAACTGTGTTCGACAGCCCGCCATCATCATCCCTGACATTATACTGGATTGACGAACTTCCATGATAATTGGGTGTTGGCGTAAATGTCACTACTCCGGAAGCATTGACAGAATAGGTACCGCCTTCAACTGTGATTGAGGATTGAACTCCTCCAGTAGAAGGATCGAGATCAACAGTAGCAGGGTTTAACGTTCCATCAACGTCAGAATCATTGGCAAGGATGCTGATGTTGACTGGAGTATCTTCATTTGTCGATGGACTATCAGCCACAGCAACCGGAAGATCATTGACATCGGCAACATTGATAGTGATCGTAGCAATGTTGGACACCAGCCCATCCGCATCCTCCACGGTATACTGAACGGAAGTACTGCCATGATAATTCAGGACCGGCGTAAAAGTGAGTAGTCCTGAATTATTTACCGAAAAAGTCCCGGCAGCATTTGATACAGAGGTTTGTCTTCCTCCCTCCGATGGATCCAGATCCACTGTATTGGCCTGGATACCGACATCATCTGTGTCATTCGTCAGGATATTGAAACTAACTGCCTCGTCTTCGTTTGTATTAGCAGTGTCGTCATTTGCAGTCGGTGCCGCATTCACTCCGTTGACGGTCACTGTAATCGTCGCTACGTTGGACGTAGCACTCATGTTATCGCGGACAGTATAAGAAACGGAAGAAGAGCCCGTAAACCCCGCAAGTGGTGTGAAGTTTACCTGACCCGATCCATCCACAGTATACGTTCCGCCTGCAACTGTATTTGTATTCTGAATTCCCGGCGTTGTGACGTCAAGATCCACATTGGACGGATCAAGCGACCCATCAGGATCAGAATCGTTGCTTAAGACATTGATCAACACAGGTACGTTTTCATCCGTCGAAGCTGCATCGTCGACAGCAACGGGTGCAACGTTGACGCTGTTTACGGTGACAGTGATTGTAGCAGGGTTCGAAGTCTGTCCGGCGTTGTCATTGACAGTGTAACTCACCGTCGCAAGACCAAAATAATCCGCTACCGGTGTAAAAGTGACCTCTCCTGCAGCATTGGCAACGAAAGTACCCTGGGATGTATTTGCCGAAGACTGGATTCCCCCTGTCACAGGGTCAAAGTCTACCGAATTGGTTGCGAGTCCATGATCATCTGTATCATTACTCAGCACTTCGATCACCACACTTTCATCCTCATTCGTGGATGCCACGTCATCCGCAGCCACTGGAGGAAGATCCGCGTTGCTAACCGTGATAGAGAATGTCGCAGGATTGGATGCAAGCCCTTCGTTATCAAGCACCACATAAGTAATGCTTGCCACTCCGGAGAAAAGCAGCGCCGGCATATAAGTGATATTACCCGATGCATCAGCGGAAAAAGTGCCCTGCAGTGTAAGCATGAAATTCTGTACCCCATCCAGGAGTAGATTCAAATCCACGGACGAATGATCAATCGTACCGTCGATGTCGTTGTCATTGGAGGTCACCGGAAAAGATACGGGCACGAGAGCATCAGTGGATGTCACATCATCAACGGCAATCGGAGCATCATTAACTGAATTGATATTAACAGTTATAGAAGCGGTCCCGGCATCATTGCCAAGCAGATCCAGCACTGAATAGAAAATCTCAGCGCTTCCGAAGAAATCATCTTCAGGAATGAAGGTTACGTTGCCAAGGTTGTCGACGGAGAAAGATCCGCCTGGAGCAGAAGCCGTAGTCTGGCGACCCCCTGTCCCCGGGTCAAGGTCAACAGTTGATACGTCGATCCCATCCGGAGACGAGTCATTGTCCGTTACCGACAACATTACCTGCTGATCCTCATCGGTGGCGGCAATATCGTCCATCACCTGGCTCCAGGACAGGAACGGCATCATGATGCCTGCAATGACAATAGCCCGGAAAAGAATCAGCATAGGGACAACTATAGACTGGCAAAAATAGGATATCCGACGTAAATCCGCGTTACATTTTATTGGTAACTAGCCCCCATCCCATTATTTTTGGCCATTCTTCCCTAATGGCATCGTACATTCTCTGGACTGGGTTGTGTGTGGTATTCTACACCTATATCGGATATGGCGTGATTCTCGGCCTGATGGTTTTCGTCAAAAGGAAATCCCGAAAAACCTCCCCGCCTGCTTCGTTTCAAATTCTTCCCCCGGTTACCGTCGTTGTCGCTGCCTACAATGAAGAATCTATCCTTCGCGCCAAGCTCGAGAATACGCTAAACCTCGACTATCCAAAAGAAAAACTGAGATTTATCTTCGTCACAGATGGCTCTACAGATCGCAGTGCTGAAATCGTTCGATCCTACCCTCAGGTACGGCATTATCACGAACCGGAAAGAAAGGGAAAGATTCACGCGGTAAACAGAGTGATGCAGTACGTTCAGACGCCAGTGACCGTTTTTACAGATGCCAACACAATCCTCAACGCAGACGCTATCCGCAAAATGGTGCGCCATTATGACATCCCACGGGTAGGAGGCATTGCCGGAGAAAAAAGAATTGTTTCCGTTGAAGCTGATAATGCGTCCGGTTCTGGTGAAGGCATCTACTGGAAATATGAATCGCTGCTGAAACAAATGGATGCCGAAGTTCATTCAATAGTAGGCGCCGCAGGAGAACTTTTTTCAATAAGAACTGCTCTGTATGAGCCTCCTGACGAGAATATGATCATCGAGGATTTCTACCTCTCCATGCGCATCGTGTCGCGCGGATACAGATTCCTCTATGAACCTAATGCATATGCCATCGAAACAGCTTCCGTTTCAGTGGAGGAAGAGTGGAAACGAAAAGTCCGCATTTGTGCCGGCGCGTTCCAGGCGATGTGGAGGCTGGCTTACATTCTGAATCCTTTCCGCTACGGTATTGTTACTTTTCAATACGTATCCCATCGCGTGCTCCGCTGGACCCTCGCTCCTCTTGCATTGCCACTCATTTTCCTCTCAAATCTCTTTCTGGCTTCGAAGGGCATCCCGGTTTATCAGCTTCTGTTTGCCGCTCAGACTGGTTTTTACCTCCTTGCACTTGTAGGATACGTCCTTCGCGACAAACGCATTGCCATAAAGGGCTTTTTTGTCCCGTATTATTTCACCGTGATGAACGCAGCTGTATATGCGGGTTTTATTCGTCTGATGCGCAGAAAACAGAATGTCACTTGGGAAAAAGCCCGCCGCGCCGAATGGACTCCGAGGTAAGTCCTCCGGATTTTGGTTCATCCTTGCTTAATTCCCGATCTCCTCTAATTTTGCACGCGACTAAATATTGTTTCTATGGGCCGTATTTTTGAAAAACGTAAACATAAGATGTTTGCACGCTTCGACCGGATGGCAAAAGCCTTCACACGGATCGGAAAAGAGATTTCAATTGCTGTTAAGCAAGGCGGCCCTATCCCCGAGAATAACCCGAAACTGCGTCTCGCCATTCAGAATGCGAAAGGCGTGAACATGCCGAAGGATCGCGTAGAAGCGGCCATCCGCCGGGCATCGTCTAAGGAGGAAAAAGATTTTCAGGAGGTGACCTACGAAGGATACGGTCCGCATGGAATACCCGTCATTGTAGAGTGTGCCACTGATAACCCCACCCGCACCGTTGCGAATGTGCGCCTGCATTTCGCAAAGAATGGCGGCAGCATGGGCAACTCAGGGTCAGTGGCTTTTCTCTTCGAACGTCGCGGCGTCTTTAAATTCGAGCCAGGCAAACTCGACCTCGAGGAACTCGAACTGGATCTCATCGACGGCGGCGCAGAAGATATAGAGCAGAATGAAGAGGAAATTGTTATCTACACCAAATTCACTGAGTTCGGCCACATGCAGAAATTCCTTGAAAACCGGAACCTCGAAGCAAAAAGCTCAGAGATCCAATACACTCCGACAATGACGAAAGAACTCACTGAAGAACAGCAGGACGAGGTCTTCAAATTAATCGAAGTCCTGGAAAGCGACGATGACGTTCAACAGGTTTATCACAACCTCGCATAGTGTCCAATATCATTAATGATTGCCTGGATCACCAGGCAATCAATGTTCTGACACAACAAGATTGTCGTCAATCATCCTGTTGTTGTACTGCTGAATAACAGCTTTTACTTTCTTTTCCATCGCATCGACAATAGCCTGGTTATCCGCCATGATGTTCTCTTTCAACAACGGGTCAGCAACGTAATTATAAAGCGCGATCGTCTTTGTTCCATTAAACTGCAGCAGGAACTCTCCCTCACAAAATTGATAGTTCTGATCAGCATAGAACAATGCGAATTGGTCATCACTATCATCAAGAGCATCCCGTCCGAAGGCCACATATGGCTCATCAAACTTCAGATATCCCATCACAGTGGGAAGGATGTCAATCTGCTGTATCAATGAATTATCAAAACCTTTTAGCGACCCGTCCGGCGTAAAAAAGATCACGGGCACAGAGTAAAGCCCCACCGTCGTTTTTGTCTCAGCGAATTCAATCTCCGAAGAAGTATGATCCGCCGTGATGACGAATAGCGTGTTGTCATACCATGGCATTGTTCTCACCTTCTCGAAGAATTTCTTCAGACTGTAATCGGTGTACTGAATACAACGATGTATCACCAGTGGTCCGCCTTTGAATTTATCTTCATATTCCCGCGGAACCCTGAATGGATGGTGCGACGATACTGAAAAGAACGAAGAAAAAAACGGCTCCTCAAACGTATTGAGTTTATCGGCGTAGAAACTGAGAAACTTCTCATCCCATATTCCCCAGAGTCCGTCAAAGTCCGCGTCGTTTGCATACTCGTCCATTCCATAGTACTCATCGACACCTGCCATGTTCATGAATGCTTTAAAGCCCATCGACCCATTCGGTGCACCATGAAAAAATGAAGAGTGGTACCCTTTCTTCTTCAACAGGGAAGCGAAACTATTAATCCTGTTTCCAGAGTACGGAGAAAGAAAGTATGGAACACCAAGAGATGGGATGCTGCTTACCACCGATGGTAAACCATCTATAGACTTACGGCCATTGGCGAAAGAATATCGAAACGTTTTACTATGCCCGATGAGCGAATCCAGAAAAGGTGTATAACCCGTATAGGTACCGTTGTTCTTATCCTTGTTGTAGAAGCCAAAGAATTCCTTTGAAAAGCTTTCGAGGATAAGCACGACTACATTCCGTGGCTTGAAATTAACGGTATCAGAAGGATAATATACGGGAGTATAAACAGACTCAACCTCCTCTGCAGAAAAGTAATTTACCTTCTGCACCTTGGTCTTTCCAATTGTGCGGATAATCGCGAATGGAGTATTCAGTACAATGCTCGCATGCCTCGGGTTCTTCACATACTCTCCGGCATTGCTCAGTGTGATAGGGCGGGTGCTATGACGGAATCCACCGCGGATTCCCCCGACCATCAGGTATGCTACCAATGGAATGGAAATAATCCCGGCGACATAATAAGCCACCCTGTTCTTCATCTGCGGGCCTGTGTACGTTACCCTGTTGTAAAGAGCAATCATCACCAGCACCAACAGAATAAAAAACAGCGCGGCGTACCAGTAGTCCACGAAAAACTTGAGCCACAAACCACCCATGTTGGTTTCGTTCTCGAATTGCTGAAACACATCAGCGGTAGTCCGGCGAAGCGTAAACCGGTAATAGATAAAATCAATCACATTAGCCGCGATTGCAAGGCCATTGGTGAAAAAGAAAAGATACTTGAGCGAGGTCTTAAAACCGCTGGTGAATCTGAAATCCAGGGGCACCAGCATCAGCAGAATGTACAACATGTTGAAATACAACATTGTTACCAGGTCGAATACCAGGCCTCCCCAAAGCAAAAAGACCAGAATACCAGCATGAACATCAGGAAAAAAGGTCCTGTTGTAGAAGTAAAAGCCAGCCCGGCAAAGCGTCAAAAGAATCATGACCAGCCCCAGCCGGAGCAGCAGGGCAACGTAAATGTTGTTCCTCCAGTGAACACCGTCAAACCACCCCCTTAGTCTATTCGTCATCATTGCAATAAAGGGGCGAATTACGCCAAAAATTCAAAGTTTCTATTAGCCTTTGACCGCCGAAATAGACGTCAAGCGGCCTACATGGCAAGAGTTCTCTCTTAATTGATTAATTTGGGTGGACTTTTTCCGAACCCATGTTAAGGTTATTTTTTGTCTTACTACTGACCTCTTACGGCATTCGCACCTTCGGGCAGCAACATTCCGTGGCAGTTGGCATTTATGGCGGGATGACCGTGCCCTACTCACTGAATGGTGGTATGGACAAAGATCCAAGATACAAGTCGAGGTACAATGTGAAAGCCCAGCCTGTTGGACTGCAGTTTACAATGGACTATGAAAACGTCGGGTTTCAAATCAGCCCCGGTGTGTTTACGCTTGGTCAGGATTATTATGTTGTAAACACCTCCGGAGGACAGGACGGCAAACGAGACATCGACCTGAATTATGTAATCCTCCCGCTCACATTCAAACTTCACCTGATCGACCTCTCCATTTTCCGCGTAAGCGCAGTGGCAACCGGAGGCATCGGGTATCTATACGGCGCCTCTGACGTTCTTACACATGATTATACAAAGCTTAAGTTTCCAAGCCAGACTTTCCCTTTGCTTCCTCAGCCTCCCTATATGCTGGAATACGATGGCGTAGTCTCCCCCGCAACAAAGCTTGAGATCTCAGAGAAAAGTGATTATAAACCTCTTCAACTCTTTGCCGGGATAGGTCTCACTTCCGACTGGAATGTCACCGAGAAGTGGCGGTTGACCTTCGACGTGAAAGTTCACTATGGTTTCACCGATCCCCGAAACAGCGACTACAAGAAACGCATCAAACAATACGAGAGTGTTTATGAACTTCCGGGAAACCGCTCAGAACTATTTGCACAGGTAAGTATCGGCGTAGCTCGCTTCCTTGATTTCGATAAGAGTGACCGCGACCGTGAAAAGAATCTCAAAGGGAAGAAGAAATTTCATCCCAAGAAACAAATGATGATCAAACCCACCCGTCGCCAACCTAAGCACTAGGTCACGACGTGATCAGTTCATCAAATACAATTCTCTCATCACCGCTTCCATTTCATTGTGCATCGCCATCACGCCGGCTCAGCATCCTTTCTTCGTGTACCCGCGTAGAGTTCATACTCCAATAACCTGCAATCGATTTTAGCATTGTAGAACTCTATCCGGCGACTTGCCTTCAGACCGATCTTCTTGGCGAGATCGGGATTGCCAGTGAAGATGTATCCAAGATAACCGCGGCACTTCTGCTTCAGGAAGTCACCGACACGCGCATAGGTGCCCTCCAGTTCCGTTGCATCTCCAAGGCGTTCACCATACTCCGGATTAAAAAAAACAACTCCTCCTCCCTCGGCGGGAACATTTGTGTTTGCAAAGTCCCCGGTACCAAAATGAATCATATGATCGACCCCGGCGATCTCAGCATTCACCTTCGAAATGTCGATGGCGTCCTGACGAATATCCGTCGCAGCGATGATCAGTTCTGGTTGCTCATGGATCTGCTCACGAATACGACGCAGCTCCGCCTTGTAAATTATATCATCATACCCGATAAAATGCATGAACGCATAGTTCTCGCGAAGAAGACCGGGAACGCGATTAGTCGCAATCATCGCAGCCTCAATTGCCAGAGTTGACGACCCGCACATCGGATTAATGAATGGCGACTTACGGTCCCACTTTGATGCATAAATGGTTGCAGCAGCGAGTGCCTCCAGCATTGGTGCTTTTCCAGGAATCATCCTGTACCCATGCTTGGCAAGCGTCTCGCCTGAAGTATCAATGAACACCTCTGCATCCGTATCCTTCCAATACAGGTTGATCACCATCCTGTCGAGTTCAGGCCCCGTATCCGGTCGACGAGAATGAATTTGTCGCAGACGATCCACGATAGCATCCTTTACTTTCACATTAGCAAACAATGGTGTGCGGATACTGGGATTCTCGACAGTGCTGGTAACAGAAAAGTATCCGTCCGGCGACATCATCTCCTCCCACGCGATCTCCGAGATCGCACGATAAAGTTCATCGGGGTCGTTAGCTGAAAAGCTCCGGATCGAATACAACACCTGACTCGCACAACGCAAGCTGAGATTTAGTTTGATACAGTCATTGACCGATCCTTCCAGTTCTACGCCTGTATGAAAAACTCTTGTCGGTGTGAATCCAAGAGCAGTGATTTCCTCGGAGAGATAAGGCGCCAGTCTTTTGTTGCAAGTGACAACGATGCGTGACGGGCGTGTGTAAATACTCATAGGCAAGAATAAGATTTATTCGTAACCCTGGCAACAGCCACGTATGGCCTACCCTTCATATCGGATCTCCTTCAGATCATAAGATGATTCCTTCCCTCTTCCAGAAACGATCAGGCGCCCCGTTGGATCAATGCCGGTAATTGTACCCTCAAACAGTCCCGTATTGTCTGAGAACATGGCACGCGTCCCGAGGAGATACATCCTTTCAAGATAAGCCTCAAGCAACTGATCATACTTACCATTTCGCAATTGCAAATACCTTGATTCCATTGCCGCCAGCAATTGACCGAGGCAGTCAGAGAGATCAAATTCATTCCCCGTCTCAAGTCTCAGTGATGTGGCTGAAGGAATACCAAACTCATTCTGATTCACATTAAAACCGGTTCCGACGATTGACTGAGTCATTGCAGTCCCGGAAATCTGACTTTCAATAAGTATCCCGGCGATCTTTCTGTCATTGGCGATAATGTCATTGGGCCATTTGATCTGAACTTTTAGACCAGCGTTTGCCGTTAGATAATCACAAATCCCCAGTGATGTAAAGATGTTGAGATAGAACTGCTTGTGCAGCGGCAGGAATGCCGGTTTCAGCAGCAGCGTAAAAGTGAGATTCTTCCCGGGGTGCGCCTCCCATGTATTTCCTCTTTGTCCTCTCCCTGCAGTTTGTTGTGAAGTGATTATCACAGTCCCCTCTGCAGGAGTGTCTTTCTGACATAGAAGTAGCATCTCGCTGTTGGTGGAATGGCATTCCGGCATGAAAATGAGGTTCTGACCGAAGAATAGCGTTGTGGCAGGGATTTTATACAAGGTATTTTGTTTAGTTTTGAGGGTTATACAAAAAAAATAGAAGTTAGTTTAATGGCAAAAAAGCGGAAGGGAGCCAGTTCTGAAAAGCTGAGTGATATTATTGTCAAAGGAATGCAAGAAAAGAAGGCGACGGATATCGTCATATTGGATCTTAGAAAGGTTAAAAATGCTGTAGCGGATTTCTTTGTACTCTGCTCCGGCTCCTCAGACAGACAGCTTGATGCAATTGCCGATTCTATTGACGCGGAAGTGTTCAAGGCCCTGAAAGAAAATCCATGGCACATCGAAGGTAAGAACAATAAAGAATGGATGCTCCTCGACTATATCGATGTGGTCGCTCATGTTTTCCGGAAAGATCGTAGAGAATTCTATGCACTGGAAAAGCTTTGGGGAGACGCTGATATCATTCAGATCGACGTTCAGAACTAAATTAGGTTCGCGGCGTTATTCACATATATTTGATAATTGACTTTATTTTATTGATTTAAATTGAAATGGCTGACAAGAAGGAAAATAATAAACCATTGATACCCCCGAAGGCACCTCGCGGTAATTATCAGATCTGGGTAATACTCGCAGCAGTGGCTGTAATCTTTGGGGTGATGTACATGCAATCATCTTCGAATCTCAAAGAAAAGACCGAAGATGAATTTTATCGGATGGTTAATAGCGGTGACGTGCAAAAAGTAGTGCTCGTCCAGAACAGGAAGTTCCTGGAAGTGACGCTCACAAAAGACGCCCTGAGCAGCGATAAATATCAGCCTGAACTCAATCAG
Organism: Bacteroidota bacterium; assembly: GCA_023431285.1. Taxonomy (GTDB): domain Bacteria; phylum Bacteroidota; class Bacteroidia; order Cytophagales; family Cyclobacteriaceae; genus Ohtaekwangia. The sequence goes on along the minus strand of JAEYXN010000091.1, from coordinate 6,537 downwards.
AGCCCTCTCGGATCAAGTAATAACGGACCTCATTTCGTCGTAAAAGTGGTCGATGCCGGAGATTTTAACCAGGAATTCCGCAAACTCCGTGAGAATCTTTCTGAAACTAAACGCCCGGAATACAAGACAGAAGAACGCGAAGACTACTTCAGCGTCTTCCTTCAGTGGGGATTCCTCTTTCTCCTACTCTTCGGTTTCTGGATGCTGATGCGTCGCATGACCGGTGGCGGAGGCCCTGGCGGACAAATCTTCAACATTGGAAAATCTAAGGCCGCTCTCTTCGACGCAGAGAACAAAGTGAAAATAACCTTCGCCGACGTTGCTGGTCTCGATGAAGCCAAAGAAGAGGTGAAAGAGATCGTAGATTTCCTTAAGAACCCCTCGAAGTTTACCAAGCTTGGTGGAAAGATCCCTAAAGGCGCGCTGCTTGTAGGCCCTCCGGGAACCGGTAAGACCCTTCTCGCCAAAGCGGTGGCTGGAGAAGCTGGTGTACCCTTCTTCTCTCTGTCAGGGTCTGACTTTGTGGAAATGTTTGTCGGCGTGGGTGCCGCCCGCGTACGAGACCTGTTCAAGCAGGCCAAAGAAAAAGCTCCCTGTATCGTATTTATCGATGAAATTGACGCTATCGGACGTTCACGTGGACGCGGACAAATGCCTGGCGCCAACGACGAGCGTGAAAATACCCTGAACTCCCTCCTGGTTGAAATGGATGGCTTTGCCACAGACTCAGGAGTAATCATTCTTGCTGCTACCAACAGACCTGATGTACTGGACTCTGCCCTTCTGAGACCAGGCCGTTTCGACCGCCAGATCAGTATTGACAAGCCGGACATCGTAGGTCGTGAAGCCATCTTCAAGGTTCACCTGAAGCCGATCAAGCTTGACCAAAGCGTGGACGCGAAGAAATTGTCCGCTCAAACTCCGGGGTTTGCAGGCGCGGAAATCGCCAACGTATGTAACGAAGCTGCTTTGATTGCGGCCAGACGTGATAAGAAAGCTGTCGATATGCAAGACTTCCAGGATGCTATCGATCGCGTGATCGGAGGTCTGGAGAAGAAAACGAAAATCATATCTCCTGAGGAGAAAAGAATCGTGGCTTACCACGAGGCAGGTCACGCTGTAGCAGGATGGTTCCTGGAGCATGCTGATCCCCTTGTCAAGGTAAGTATCGTTCCGCGCGGTGTCGCCGCTCTGGGATACGCGCAATACCTTCCTAAGGAGCAGTTCCTCTATCAGACGGAACAGATGCTGGACGAGATGTGTATGGCCTTTGGAGGCCGCGCCGCAGAAGACCTCGTCTTCGGAAAGATCTCAACAGGCGCGCTAAGCGATCTGGAAAGAATCACGAAGATGGCCTACAGCATGGTCACGATCTACGGTATGAACGAACAGATCGGAAATATGTCGTTCTACGACTCAAAAGCTTCTGATTATAACTTCCAGAAACCTTACTCTGAAGCAACATCAGAGAAGATCGACCGCGAAGTAAAGCGTATCATCGATGAGATGTATGCACGCACCAGAGCTCTCCTTGACAAACATCGTGAACACCTCGAGGTAATTGCTCAGGAACTGCTTGAGAAAGAGATCCTGTTCCAGGCTGACCTTGAAAGGTTGATCGGAAAACGTCCATTCGAAAAGCTGACTACATATCAGCAGTTTACGAACGGTCACGGCAAGTATGAGAAGAAACAGCATGAGAACGAACAGCCCGGAGTCGATCCAACACCAACACTGGAAGGAGAACGCCCCGAGACGCTCTGATGTCTTTTGAAATAATAGCTTAATTTTGAAACTCAGGTTCACCGCCTGAGTTTCTTTTTTTTAACACAATGGACAACGCCCCTGAATGCTGAAACCGATCGATAACCTCAACGGAAAGAAGCTTTACTTCGCATCTGATTTCCATCTGGGCGTGCCTGACCACGCATCCAGCCTCCAGCGGGAAAGACGCATTGTCGCGTGGCTTGATTCCATCAAAAAAGACGCACACACCATTTACCTTCTGGGAGACATCTTCGACTTCTGGTTCGAATACAAACACGCGATCCCGAAAGGCCATATCCGCCTTCAGGGAAAACTCGCTGAAATACGTGACTCCGGCATACCCGTTGTGTTCTTCACAGGAAATCACGACATGTGGATGTTCGACTATTTTGAAACAGAGCTTGGAATTCCTGTGCACCGGGAGCCCGCAGTGCTGGATGTGGCAGACAAAAGGTTCTTGATCGGCCACGGAGATGGTCTCGGCCCGGGAGACAAGACATACAAGGTCTTGAAGAAGATCTTTAATAGTCCTGTTTGCCAGTGGATGTTTGCGCGCATCCATCCAAATCTTGGAATAAGTATCGCCAACAGGTGGTCACGCAATAGCCGGCTTAGTAACAATAAGAAAGAAGAAAAATTCCAGGGTGAAGAGGGAGAATTTCTGCTGGTCTATTGCCGCGAAATGGAACAACATACTCACCACGATTACTATATTTTCGGGCATCGTCATCTTCCGCTGGATATAAGAATAAATGACAATAGTCGTTATGTGAACCTGGGAGAATGGGTGAACTACAGCACCTACGCGGAATACGATGGTCAACGACTGGAACTCAAAACATTTACTTAGTCAATGAAGAACTGGTTTGTCTTATCTATTTGTATATGCTTCGTGAGCGTATCATTCGCGCAGGAGAAATTCAGACTTCTTAAGACGGTGACATGGAAGGAGGACATCGTTCACGCGGCAATAGACCGCGTGGGTGAGCTTTACCTTACTGATCGCGCGAACAAGATCTCCAGGATCGATGTTAATGGCAAGACCATTGCCTCTGCCCAACTCAAGGCTCGCCCTGATATCTTCGATCCAAGGGACGGTTCGCACGTATTCTTGTACTGGAGGAACAATCAACGTTTTGAACTGCGGCTCTCCGACCTGACTACAACGTCCACCTCGAAAGTGATTGATTCTGCATTTGCTGTTTCTCCTTATCTGGCATGTCCCTCTGGTGATCATGATATTCTTGTACTCGACTCAGCAGACTGGAGCCTGAAGAAAGTCTCTGGCACCCATGACAGAGTGATCTTCGAGACTATTATCCTTCCCGGCGGCGTTCGTTCTTCTGACTTGGTGTGGATGCGGGAATACCAGAACTTTGTATTCGTCCAGGACAAGAGTGTAGGCTTACGGATCTTCAACCGAATGGGTAAGCATCTCAAGACATTGGACACCCACGACGCGTCGTACTTCAATTTCCTCGGCGTGGAATTATATTATCCATCGGGAACTAACACCCTTCAATTCTTTGATTTGTTTACCACTGAAGAACGCGTTGTGCAGCTTCCTTCCGAATTCCAGTTTGCACTGCTCTCTGATGAGCGCTTGTTCATTGTAAAGGCGCGGGAGCTGAGCATCTATTCTGTGGAGTAGTCGCTCCAACGACGAATATCTACTACCAAATGTGGGCCTGTTACCTGCTACCTGCTACCTGCTACTTGCTACTTGCAATCTGCTACCTGATAGTAGAATAGTACGCGCTATATCTGAAGCGCAACATTCATAGAATGGAATCCCACGCATTCAACATAGGGGCTGACCTAAGACACTTTCAACCCATTATACTAAACAAAACACCCGTGAACTTCATTTGCTCTTGAGAGACAAATGCGTTCACGGGTGCTTTCTATTCAGCGGGAGCTTATTCCCCGATGATGAATTTGATTTCCTTCATACGTGATTCCTGCTTGAGGATCATGTAGTACACACCTGAACGGAATTCGTTCTTCGGCGCGATCCTTACGCTGTTCCTCAGCTCTTCTACGTTGAAGGTGTTGATATAATGTTCACGGCCCAGCACGTCGATCACCTTCACCGTCACATCCTGTTTGTTAGGCGTCACCACGCGAATGTTGATGTTGCCTGACGATGTCGGGTTAGGGAACAGCTCGTACTGCAGCGCAGCGTTCATGTCATCTTCATTGGCAGTCACTCCGAAGACCTTTGAAGTCTTGCTACATCCACCATTCTTGCAGATGACAGAGTATTCACCGGCCTGAAGCGCTGTGAGATAGTTCTTGTCTGCGCCGGTGATGATGTTTCCATTAAGCGTCCACAGGTATTCTGAAGCATCTACTGTAGTGAAGAGTGTGTCGTTCTCGAAGAACACGATTGGCTCATCAAGTTGCTCAGGATATACTATGAATGACTGGCGTGGACCTTCACAACCGTTCTTCATTACCGGAGCAACGCTGTAGTACATCGCTTCAGTTACCGGAACAGTTTCCATTACATTAGAAGTGAACCCTTTGATACGAGTATTCTGTGCGTCGTACCAGTTGAAGCCTGCCAAACCATCGCTGGAAGCATTCACTGTGATGTTAGCTGTTGATCCAAGACAGGTTGAAACATCTGCCACACTGAATTCAGGCATGGTATAATGTTCAATCGTCACGCGTTGTGAAAGAACCTGTGACTGACATCCCTCAAAGCCTGCGGAGATCGAGAACTCGTTCACGCCATTCTTGAGGAAATTGACAGGTACTTTGAATGAAAGCTCATTGCTTAAGCTAAGCTGCGGAGCAACCACTGTGTTTCCGGCTTTATCCAGGATCGAGTAGCTCGCGCCTTTCTGTGCGTTGGTAAGCACAATCCTGCTGCTGGAGTAACATTCATCTGCACCGGCGGCTACAATATTAGTGGCGAGCTCAGGGCGATTCATGCGGATCTTAAACCTCGATGCGCCATAGCTCAATGCATCGTCTGTAACAGAGAATACATATTCGTTAGACTCCAGCAGATTTACAGTCACGTTCGTGAAGTTATCCACAAGTTCGATAGCGCCCACACCATGTAGCGTAGTGAAGTCTGGGAACACGATGGTGTAGTCACCCTGCTCGACATCCTGAACATTCAATCCGAATTCTTTATTGCAGAATGAGTTGCTCATGTGGTTGATGGCCACCGACACCTGGTCGTTGGTAAGCGTAGAGAAGTTGAACATCCCTTCGTTCTTCAGTTTGCTACCGTCGAACTGAGCCTGATACTCATCAGAGCCTACTTCCGTGAATGCGATGATCGCCTTATCTACCATATTGCCTTTCTTCAGGTGAATGAAGAGGTGGCTCACGTCGCTTGACCTCTGACGGTACAGCTCTTGTTGACCATTATATTTCGCTGCCTCATGAATAGTAAGCGAAGGATTTGGTGCGATGACCTGCACATAGAATGCTTGACCTTGCGCGATAGTATTATAATACTCACCTGTGGAAAGATCAGAAGTACGGTCGTAATACTCGAACTGTCCCGTATAAGTATCGCTGTTATTGCGTACCCCTATCACGTTGGCGACACCTTCTGATGTCCAGGCGCCGGGTTCTGTATTCCACTGAATCGTGGAAGCATATGGATTACCGACGAGATTCCATCCATCAAAGCCAGGTGCAGGAGGGTTTAGTGGCAGCGGGATAGATCCCTGGTGAGCCTCGCCAATGCTGATCATTGTGAAGAAATCAGTGTTTCTTACGAAAGCTGAATAACCTTTTCCGCGAACGATTGGCGCACCCGATCCACCATCAGCATCTGTTGGATAAGGAACCCATTGACCCATATTACCAAGAATATACAATGACGGAGCCTTTGAAAATCCAAGTGACCTTCCCGAAAAATTACCACTAATCGGGAACGCATTCTGCCACTTCACGATAGTTTGGCCAGTAACCGGAGATGAGATGTAACGATAAGTATTATGCTTCGCTGAGAAATAACGCTGCACGTTAATCTCACCAAGGACCCGGCCGGTTCCCTCAATTTGCTCAAGGTTTGCCGTTTGATCAAAAGTGGATAAGAGCGTGATATTGCCATTTGAATAAAGATCACCGTTGCTGACCTTAACGCCTTGAATCATTTCAACCGGACTTAGCACTTGGACACTTCCACTACCGGTCTGATTCACTTTAAGGCTGGCGAGACTCTTATATATCGTTTCGTCAAAATATAGCCGTGATGTGGCCAAACTTGAAGATGAAATCTCAATCGTACCTCCATCAGCAAGAATCTTCCCAGTTTCGCCATTAGAATTAATCGACCCGGCCCCGGTGATGCGAAGCGTACTCTCGAAGGGTACACTGATGGCCGATCCTTCTACTAGGGATAGCCCACCTCCGTTAGCGGAACCGAGATTCAACGTGCCCGTCGTATTTTGCATTATGACAATTGGCTCAGAAACAACCAGGCTGTTGAGATTTAACTCTCCGTTATATGTAAAGTCTTGATTACCCGTTTTTCGGATCTCCAGATTTACCGCATTGTCTGAAGACGTGAACAGAAAACTTCCGCTACAAATAAGATCGCCATAAAGGATAATGGTACTCGCATTATTCGGAGCTCCAGCAATAGCAACGTTCGCGCCGACAGTCAAGTTGCCTCTGATAATCGTGGTGCCTGGCTGGAACATTTTTGTACTTCCTGATCCCGACAAAACGACATTTCCATAACTAGCTCGCTGAACCGGTTGTGACGAGGCGGTCGAAGTATATCTCACCGTGCTTGCG
>JAEYXN010000132.1 GCA_023431285.1 Bacteroidota bacterium | reverse complement strand
TTGAGAAAGGCATGAGCACCGTAGAGTGGTACCCTGAGGCAGAAAGGCAGCAGCAGATTGATCTTTACGATCGTGTCTTGCGCGGTGAATCATTCGAGTTTACCGCATCCAGTGACCAGGGTGGAAGTTCCTATCACCATCTGTCGATATACGCTCCGATGCGAAACGAACAGGGCGAGGTGTATGAGGCTGCCATCTTCGCGAAAGATGTAACCAACATGGTCAACGCCCAGAAAACTGCCGATGAGCTTGCGAACCAGTCGAAAGAAAATGAACAGTATCTCAACTCACTGATCAATGCCTCTAAGGATTCAATCTTCACATTAGACAAAGACTACACCCTCATAAGCTATAACACAGCGTTTAGTGCAGGCCTCACAGAAATAGGCGTCTCTCTGGACAAAGGATTCCGAATGCTTGACCTGTTTCCTGATGAGAAACAAAAATCCGAGCAACGTTCTTACTATGCAAGAGCTTTCAAAGGAGAATCGTTTGAAATTACAAGTCAATACGAATTCGACGGTAAGGTCACTTATTACAACTCTTCATTCTCTCCCCTGCGAGACAAAAACGGTGCGGTCTATGCAGTTGCAGTTTTCGGAAAGGATATGACAGAGCTCATCGTGAGCAAGACCACTGCAGAGTCATTGGCGAAGGAGGCAAAGGAGTCAGTAGAAGAGATCAAAGCACAGGAAGAAGAGCTTCGTCAGAATATGGAAGAGCTTTCAGCCACGCAGGACGAAATGCAACGAGTTATGAAAGAACTTGAACTGAAGAGTGACTACGCTACTCAGCTTCTGAATGCTTCGGACGATATGATCTTTACCATCAACAAAGACTTCAAACTTGAAACGTGGAACAGGACGTTTGAGCTTTCCATCGAAAAGTTCGGGGTTAAGATTGAGAAAGGATTCGATACACTGGTGTGGTATACCGAGGGAAAAGAGCGTCAATCACAGGTTGACCTTTATAACCGCGTGTTTGCCGGCGAGACAGTAGAATCCACTTACGCCAGTGTCATAGAAAATGAGACGTATCATTTCAGGAATTCCTGCAAGCCTCTTCGTAACGCGCAGGGCGAAATATATGAAGCGGTCATGTTCACCCGCGATGTGACATCTTCCATGAAGCCCGTTGCAAAACTCAATGGCAAGAACGGGGTAAATCAGGGTAAACACTAACCCCATCCTCAATACTGACAGGCATACCCCGGCGCTTTGCCGGGGACACCATCTCTAACAATCTCCGGGCCGTCCCTGGTGATTGGCTCACCTCATTGGATTCCCCAGCTCCGTCATTGGTGAAATACCTTTCGGGCACCCTAACGGTATCAATTTTTTGAACCCTCCCAACTCCCGGCTCCATAGGGGTGACCTGGAGTTTATCCCTTTTTAAGGGTCATTGTGTTTCGTCCTCCAGAACTGCAAGGTGTGGGAATGGTGAAAGGCTCAGTTGATCAATACAGTGAGAGTCTACTCCTTTGCGTTACCAAGCCACTCACAGGAATGCCAGATACCGACCAAAAGCCACGATACCCGGGGGTTGTCCCCCTGTTGTCCCCCTGTTCATCCCTTGTTCATCCCAAAAAGGCACCCCTTTGACGGGTGTTGTGGGGATGGAATACGGGGAAACAGGGGATCAACAGGGGGACAACCCTGCCTTTGCACTGCTTTTGCACAACTTCCGGAGTACTCCTGCCATGCATTTACGATGTTTCATCTTTAAGAATCAGGACCTGAAAAATCCGGGTAATGGTTATCCAACGCACGCCGCATTTCTAATAGTTTTCGGATCCTTCATTGCAATGACATTTTCTTATTCCGGCCGATCTTTATGTCGTTTTAATGTTTCGCTTTCTGTGTGCCTAACGCAATCATAATCCTAAATGAATGCCGGGTGCTTCTGTCAGGTCGACTTTCCTCAAAATCAAGCATGAGATCATAACGATCCCCCTACCCGCAAGTTAAGACGTCATGACACATACTTATCCCCACCAGATACTTCAGGTCGTCTGTTCATACTTCTCCGGGGTTTTGGGAACTTAATGCTCTACCAATCTTCACACCTAATCGAAATGTTATGAGAAAATCCAAGAACCAAGTAGCCGACACGTTGGAGCGTCCTTCGATGTATGCCCGCAATCAGAAAAATCTCATCCAAACAGTAAGAATTCAATTACTTCTGACAATGATCGCTTTTGCCTTCATTTCGAACCATGCTTATGGGCAAGTGCGCTTAGTAGCAGACCTCAATCCGGGAAAGAAAGATCCGGTAGAGACAAAACAATTTACCTTTCACGAGAGCGACGGTGGCCGCGCATTTTTTGTTGGACAAGCAAATGAGTTGTGGACATCAGATGGAACAACAGAGGGAACAAAATTTCTGATCTTGTTTGTGGAGATCAGAGAAATAGAAGTCAATGGAAACACATGCTTTTTCAGCGCCACTACCGCAGATGCTGGAAACGAACTTTGGAGATCAGACGGGACAGCAGCAGGAACACGACGGGTAAAAGATGTCTATCCGGGTGTCGGAAGCAGCTCACCGATGTATCTTACCGCAGTCAACGGTATTTTGTATTTCTCGGCGAACAGTGGAGGGTACAATCGCGAGCTATGGAGAAGTGATGGAACGTCATCCGGGACGGAGATGGTAAAAGATATAGTTCCCGGGAACGAAGGCGGCAAACCTTCTGATCTGGTTGCAGCCGGAGGTAAACTCTTCTTTGTGGCGACCTCATCATCCGAAGGCTATGAGCTTTGGATGTCTGATGGTACATCTGCAGGAACGACATTGGTTAAGGATATCAATCCAGGAACTGCAGGTTCGTCCATTCAAAATATGGTTGGAGCAGGTAGTGAAGTTTATTTTTCCGCACAGTCACCGTTCCGGGGAAGGCAGTTATGGAAAAGTGACGGCACAGCAGAGGGAACATCTATTGTAAAGGTGGTCAATCCAACCGGTAGTGCCTCCGTTACAGATCTCATCAATGTAAATGGCCTGATCTTTTTTCTTGCCACGGATGGTTCAGGCGTCAACGAATTATACAGAAGCGACGGGACAGCAGGAGGCACATTCGTGCTGACCGATATCGGAAAGTCATTAACATCTCTATCTGCTGTCGGTGATCGATTATACTTCGTGGAAAATAACACCGTTAACGGCATCGCAAGTCAAAATATCTGGAAGAGTGATGGCACTCCATCAGGAACAGTGAACGTTACTTCTCAGGGAGGAGCTCAACTGACGTTACCTCCGTCGCAGCACTTCTATTCCATCAATGATAATGCATATTTCTTCGCTGATGACAGCAACTACAGAACTTACCTATGGCGGGTTGAGGAAACGGGGAATATCCAATCGGTACGCGAGATTCCATGGTCAGAAACAAGTATCGAACTTGTCGAGATTAACGATCTGTCGCACTTTCTGAGTGATGGATACTATTGGCGGAGCGATGGTACTTCACATGGTACGTACCGGTTGAGGACATTATGTTGTGGAGTGGGTTCGCGACCACTTTACCTCGAGGAAGCTGGCAGTACGCTTCACTTCTCCACTACCAACCCTGAAGCATTCTGGCAAACGCAAGGCAGCGTGGAGTCCACCAGCGTCATTGAGAACGATTTTGTTGAAGAGATAGAAGGTCTTGACAACGATGTCTTCTATCGACTGGGAGATTCCTTCGGTCCAGGATCGAGTGTCTGGAAGCTTGATCATGAGACAGGAACGAAAACGCAAATGTCAAGCGTTGCCACAGACCCGAGATATATCACAGCTACCCGGAACAGAGTCTTCTTCGTTGCAAATACAGCTTCCGGAAGCAGAAAGCTCTGGGTCAGTGATGGAACACCGGAAGGAACGCGTGCGATTGAGGTCAGTCCCGAGCCAAACTTCCTGCATTCACTCGGCAATGATGTTGTGTTTTACCGGAATAGTGAGATGTGGTTTTCCGATGGAACAGAAGCGGGAACTCAGGCCATTCGAACAATCCAGTCGGGTCCGCAGTTTCTGGGAGAGTTCAACGGATCACTTTTTTTCTTCGCGTCCGACGGTGTGCACGGTATTGAATTATGGCGAACCAACGGTACGGCTGGTGGTACTGTCATGGTAAAGGATATCAGGCAAAATGACACAGCGCCAATAGATTTGTATGATCTCACGAGTGCAGTTTTCAGCGAGGAATGGGTTTATTTTTCAGGTCTTGATTCCGATGGAGTCTATGCTATCTGGAGGACGGATGGAACTGCTGAAGGGACAACGAAGTTGATGGACGCCCAAACGGGTGGAGCCCCCCTGTTAGGTGTCGCGGGTTCAAATGTATTTTATGTCCGTGCAAACGGAATACATACTGAGCTATGGGTCTGGGATGGAACAAATGCCAAGAAGCTGAGAACGATAGATCAGTCGTATGCGAACATCAAGGCCATTGATGGCGATGTCATTTATTTTGTTACGCGACCGGGTTCATTGCATCCACAGCGTTACCCTGATATCTGGCGCAGCGACGGAACCTCTGGTGGCACTTATCCGATCCGGTTTCAGGGCATCCCCGAATTACTGAGGACGGCAGCGGGCATAGTCTATCTTGCAGGCCGCGCGGATAAGGAAGGTTCGGAATTGTTTGTCATTGAAGAATCGGAGACCACAAGTTCGGCAGCGGCTACACCATCAGTTGTATCGGTTGTGCCGATGGAAGATATCATCAGGAGTTATCCTTCTCCCTTCAGTGAGAGTTTCACATTAAATGTTTCCGGAAAAGAACAATCTACATTTTCAATTGATGTTATTTCTTCCAGCGGAACATCAGTTGAGCAATTCAATCTGCCGCATAATGTCGATCATGAGATTGGGTCGTCGCATTGGAGAGATGGGATGTATCTGCTGAGGATTCGTAGTGAGGGACGCACTTTCACGCGGAAGGTTGTGAAAATGTCGCGCTGAATTTTGAGAGTGGAGACAGCTGCTGAGCGGACGAAGCTCAGCGCTGTCTCCAAAATTGTCGTTCGTTCTTCAGTCTCTGATCTATACTTATTTCCCTGGGGTGATTGATCACTGGAAATATTTTCTTAATCTTTGTAACCCACTCCGTGCTGAGTAATGGTGTACATCGCCTGATACTACCATTCCGTTATTCGTGATGATGATTTCGACAGGCTTTCCACGCTGCATCGTATTAACCAAAATAACCCATCTCTATGAAACGACTCTTTACAGTGTTGACCGTGGCATCCATGGTCTATGTTCATTCCGCCCAGGCCCAGGTTGGAAATTATTTTGCCGGCTACCAGTCGGGTACTTCAAACACCGGGAACTATAACGCTTTCGTTGGATACCAAGCTTCGGTCAACGGGAATTCCGGGTGGTATAACACCTTCATGGGTTACCAGGCCGGATACCTCAGTACTTCAGCCAGTTATAATACTTTCATAGGAAGCTTTGCAGGATACGACAACACAACCGGATTAAGCAATACTTTCGTTGGTTGGGCTGCGGGATCAAACAACGTTTCGGCTTCATCTAATTCTTTCTTCGGAAATCTTGCCGGGTATTCGAATTCCACCGGAGGAAGCAATTCTTTTTTCGGGTCCGCCTCTGCATATCTGAATACTACCGGAAATCAGAACGCCTTTTTTGGCTCGAGGTCTGGCTATAACAACAATGGAAGTAATAATACTTTTATTGGTTATGCCACGGGAGAGAAAACTACCACCGGAAGCTGGAACGCTTTTCTTGGTGGAAACGCAGGATTTGCAAACACCACCGGAGAACACAATACGTTCGCCGGAACCCGAAGCGGCGTGGCCAACACGACAGGCTATCGGAATGCTTTCTTCGGAACAGAGGCAGGAATGCAAACTACAACGGGTCGGGAGAATACGTTCATCGGCCGCTCTGCGGGAAGGAATAACACGACAGGAAGTTTTAATACCACGTTGGGAAATTACGCCCAGACCTCAGCGGGGAGTATCAACTACTCTACTGCGATAGGTCATAAATCTTATGTGAGAGTTTCGAATGCCGTTGTCATCGGATCCATCAATGGTGAGAATAGCGCCAATGTAACCACCAACGTAGGAATAGGCACAAGCGCCCCCTCCTATCTTCTGCATGTCAATGGTGTGGCTGCGAAACCCGGAGGTGGATCATGGACCGTTGCTTCTGACAAGCGCTTAAAGAAAGATATTCAACCATTCAATGAGGGACTAGATCAGGTTCTTCAGATCAACCCTGTATGGTTTTCATACAATGGCAAAGCAGGCATGCCAACAGATCGTCGCTATGTAGGAATTATCGCGCAGGAGATCCAGAAGATAGCTCCCCATACTGTGAGTGAATTTACGCATGAGAATGTCGAGGGTGGGAAAGAACAATAACTCGACTATGATGCGAACGCAGTGAATTACATGCTGATCAATGCAGTGAAAGAACTTAACGCGATGGCGGTTGAACAAGCTAAAATAATACAGGATCTTAAGGAGGAAATCGCCGCTCTGAAGAAAGGCACTCCTCTTCCTGAAACTTCCGACCGCGGTGGAGCACAACTTTTTCAGAATATCCCGAATCCTTATGCGGCGTCCACTGTGATTCCTTACTACATTCCTGAAACATCAGGCTCTGCAAAGATTATCGTGTACTCTGTCACAGGACAGGAAGTCTATTCACAACTCGTCAGCACCTTCGGAAAGGGTGAGATCGAAATCCCTGGTACTGTCCTTAGCAATGGCAATTACATCTATCAATTGGTTGTTGATGGAAGGATTGCTGATAAGAAGAAGATGGTTGTTGCAAAGTGAGAGGCGAATCGCCGTGGCAGGTAGGGCGAAGCGCCGTGGCAGGTAGCAGGTAACAGGTAGCAGGGCGAGGCGCCGTAGCAGGTAGGGCGAAGCGCCGTAGCAGGTAGCAGGTAACAAGTAGAAGGCGAGGCGCCGGAGCAGGTAGCAAGTAACAGGTGGCATAAGTGGCACCCGGTTATTTGTACCCGCTATCGGTCAGCGGTCAGCCTGTCGGCTAGTTGGACGCATTCAGTAAGAATGTTCAGTTGCTCTTCTGGTGATCTTCGAGGCTACAGCATTGATTTGTTCTCTACAGAAGAGCAGTGGGCCCATCTATCGAACACTCTTGCTACTTGCTACTTGTTACTTGCTACTACTTGTGCCTACAGCTTCTTCAACCCTTTCAAGTCGTTCTTCTGAGCGGGCACAATGCTTATCGCATATCCCCCGCCAGGAGCGACGTACTGCTTCAGGACTGATTTACTACTAACAATGACCTTACGGATCGCGTACGACTGAGGGTTGTCCTCGTAATGTGATTTCTGTGTGTCGGAATAAATCGTGGCAATGTAAGTCTTGTCCTTGTCGAGGAAATTAAAAGCTATGGAGGAGGTCCTTGCCTCGTTACCACCAACACTTCCTAAAAACCACTTCTCAGAGTTCTTTGCCTTCCTGGCTGCAGTGACATACTCCCCGGGCTCGGCTTCGAGGTAGTGGCTCTCGTCCCAGTCAAGCGCGACATCCTTGATAAACTGAAACGCATCGGGAAATTTATCATAGTGCTCAGGAAGATCTGCTGCCATTTGCAACGGACTGTATAGGGTAACATAGAGCGCAAGCTGATTAGCCAATGTGCTGTTCACCCATGAATTGTTCTCCGGATTGAGTTTCGAGATATCCATTTCAAAGATCCCTGGCGTATAATCCATAGGACCTCCAAGGAGTCTCGTAAAGGGTAGAATCGTTACATGGTTGGGTTTGGAACCACCGAAAGCCTGATACTCTGTGCCTCTGGCCGACTCATTGCCGATGAGGTTAGGATAGGTTCGTGCAATTCCGGTCGGGCGCACTGCCTCGTGAGCATTGACCATAATCTTATATTCGGCAGCCTTTTCTACCGCGTACTGGTAATGGTTCACCAACCATTGACTATAATGGTTTTCACCTCTTGGAATAATGTCTCCTACATAACCACTCTTCACCGCATCGTAGCCATGATCCTTCATGAGCTTATAAGCAGCATCCATATGGCGTTCATAATTCCGAACCGAGCTCGATGTTTCATGATGCATGATCATCTTAACACCTTTCGATTTTGCATATTCCTCTATTCCCTTAAGATCGAAATCAGGATATGGCGTGAGGAAATCAAACACATAATCTTTCGAGTTACCGAACCAGTCTTCCCAGCCGATGTTCCACCCTTCCACCAGCACGCCATCGAATCCATGCTTCGCGGCAAAATCAATATATCGTTTTACGTTTTCAGTAGCGGCACCGTGGCGACCATTCGGTTTGGCTTTGCTGAAGTCGGTTTTGTTAAGCTGAACAGTTGGATACTCATCGGTGTATGACCACGACGACTTTCCGGTGATCATTTCCCACCAGACACCAATGTATTTCACAGGCTTGATCCAGGATGTGTCTTCGATCTTGCAGGGCTCGTTGAGGTTGTAAGTCATCTTTGAGGCGACGATATCGCGCGCATCATTACTGACCATAATTGTCCGCCATGGCGATTGCGTCGGAGCCTGAAGATACCCTTTTGCACCGGACGCGTCTGGTGTCAGCCATGATTCAAAGATCATGTTCTTATCATCGAGGTTCAGGTGCATACAGGAGTAGTCGATCAGCGCAGCCTCATGAATATTCAGGTAGATTCCATCACTGGTCTTCATCATCAGGGAAGTCTGCACACCGGTTGTTGAGAAGCTCTTTTGCGAAAGGTTTCCTGTGATAGACTTCTCCATCAGTTTCCTAATCTCTGAAAGACGCGATGTAGTGTAATCATATTCCTGCGTATCATAGTCACCGGGGATCCAGAAAGCAGTGTGATCGCCGGTCATGGCAAACTGCGTCTTTTCTTCATTGATAACGAAATAGGTCAGGTTCTTCTGCAGAGGGAACTCATATCGGAATGCGAGTCCCTCGTCGAACATCCGAAACCGTATGATGAGTACGCGGTCTGTATCTCTCTGTCTCAGACTGATAGCCATTTCGTTGTAATGGTTCCGGATGGTTTTCACCTCGCCCCATACGGGTGTCCATGTTTCATCGAACGTGGAAGTCTTCGTGTCAGTGATCTCGAAGTTGTTGTATAATGAGGTTGATGGATCGCCCGCACCTTTGGAGACTTCTGTATCGGTGCCAAACCCGGCTGCGGTTTTCCCGCGTTTTAATTCAAGACCGAGCTTGCTTTCTTTAATGACGGGCCGTGACTGGTAGAAGACTTTATACGTTGGAACTCCTCCTGAGGTGATCCCGAAGTTCATGGATAGCTTTCCGTTTGGAGAACGAAGTTCCTGCGAGACGACCTGCAGGCTGAGGAGCATACAAATCAAAAAAAGGACTTGCTTTTTCATTGTGTAGGATGTTTGGGTTTTGCATGCCAAAAATGCAAATAAAACGGAGAGGCACAAAGACTCAGCGTGAAGCGGAATACTTCTTCAGGCTACGCGCTCCTCTGTGCTGTGGTATGTTTTTCCGGCAATGACTTTCGGGGGGGCGCCGTTGATCTTTTTACGGTAGGCATTCGGGTCGTGGTGTAACGCGCCTTTAGGCAACCACTCGAGCCATTCACCAAGATCTTTTTCGATGATGCGTTGATAGAACGGCGGGATTTCTGTTGTCTCTCCTTCGAAGTAACTTCTAAACTGGCGGTCATTGGCGAGGTTGTTCCGCATACTCTTGTAGAATCTGATCCGTCCATACCCTTCATTGGACACTGCGCGCATTACGTTCATCCACCGGGACGTGAAGTCTTTCGTAGCGCTGAAGCGCCGGGCAATTGCCTTGACTGAAAAGCTATGTTCAGTGAGGTCAATGACTTTATCATAAAACTCAACCCACTCGTAATTCTTTGGCTTCAGATTCATCCCCAGGTGATTGTTCAGAAAATGAAATGGCAAGGCAAGAACGCGATCTTCCTGCTGATACTTTAGATTGAGCGGGGCTGCTTCACCAAAAGCAGTGAGCAACGAGTATCCAGGGAATGCGCCTGGCGCCTTATCAACAAATTGTTTTGTCAGTTCAAAAGGTTCATCACCAGCGTCACAATCCAGTCCGAGTACGAAGTTCGTCTGGATATACGGAACATACTCCAGCACCATGTTGACATGTTCAGCGACCTGTTTCATTTTCGCTTCTGCACCCAGGTGTGCAGCCCTGGATTTGTTTCCCATTTCATACCAGGATTCAATACCGGGAAGAAGCGCTTTGAAGTTGTTCTTCTTCATGATCTTCAAGTGTTCTTCCGTGAGGATAGACAGGCTGCTTTCCGCAAGGAACTGGAATTTTCCGGGTGGCGCCACAGATTCGATGGCGTCCATGTTCTCGCGAAACCTGATTCCGAAGTTTGGATCCTGCCATGCTACCATAGGGTTCTTCACCTTAGTGAGCAGGAATGACAGATCGTCTTTCAAGGCATCGAGGCTGAGTTGTTCATATGGTACCGTTGCGTCGATGCAAAAGGAGCATGTGTACGGGCATCCAACGCTCGCCATCATCGGAATGAACTTCACCAGTGGTGCTTTCTTCAATGTCGGGCTGATGTATTTCCACCGCGAGCGGAGACTTGGAAATTCTTCCGGCTGTCGTTTCTCACTCAGGTAAGTACCTAATTCAGTGTGGCGTCGTCGTTCATTCAGCACCCGTAGAACGGTTGACCTATGCGTAAATCCAAGGACATAATCGAAGTACTGAAGCGCGTCATCTGGATAACACCTGGCATGAGGGCCGCCAAGAACAGTGACCGCACCTTTACTCCGGAAGTAGGCACTGACCGAGTACGCCAGGTACGCGGCCTGACTGAATGAACAGATGAACACAACGTCCACCTTTTGTGAGAGCTCTTTCTTCAGATCTTCAAAGCCAGTATAACAGGTAAAGCTTACCTCATGACCTTCCTCATCGCACCACGTGGCGACTACCTGCGGCATAATGCTGGCAAGGTTAGCATGCATTACGCGTGCCCATAAGGTGTTTGCAGGTCCTTTACTTACTAAATCGATGATAGCGATTCTGAGTTTTTGCATTCACAATGATTTAAGGGTGTGTTTTACTTAAAAGTTGATTCACGTTAATTGCCTAAGATACTAATCTAAAGTTTATCGTACATATTTCAGGCCATCCCGTTATGCTATCACTTTCGTTTGTCTGACGGGTGAATTGCTCATGAGCAAGACAGCCTCTTCCAAAAGGAGAGGCGTTTATATCAAAAGCAATAATCAAGGTCACTTCAACCAAAATGGAAGTCGTCGATAAAAAGCCATGCACGATTACTGATAGTTATGGATAACAATCTGTTCGAACCCGAAGCTGCCTTAT
>JAEYXN010000034.1 GCA_023431285.1 Bacteroidota bacterium | reverse complement strand
GACATTCCGGCTATCATCACCAATGACGCCAACGCTGCGGCTGTGGGCGAAATGGTCTATGGCTCGGCCAAAGGCATGAAAGATTTTGTGGTGATCACGCTGGGTACTGGCCTTGGAAGTGGTTTCGTCTGCAATGGTGTATTGCTCAACGGTAAGCATGGTATTGCCGGAGAAGTAGGACACACCTCCGTGAATCCTGCAGGTCGTGCATGCAACTGCGGTAAACGTGGATGTCTTGAGACATACGTTTCAGCTACAGGAATCAAACGCACCGTTTATAAATTGCTAGCCGACCATCTCGAACCAAGTGAGCTTCGTGGTATCAGTTTCGATAATCTTACTACGAAGATGATTACTGAGTGCGCGGTACGTGGTGACGTTGTCGCTCTTGCAGCTTTCGAATACACCGGAAGAATCCTTGGTATGAAACTCGCGGAAACTGTCGTGCACACCGACCCTGATGCGATCTTCCTGTTTGGCGGCCTTTCATTGGCGGGTGATCTTATCTTCAAACCAACGATCAAACACATGGAAGCTAACCTGATGCCGCTGTTCCGCGGAAAGGTTAAGGTTCTTCCGTCAGGTTTGCAGAATCAGGCCGCCCCTATTCTCGGAGCCAGCAGTCTTGTCTGGAACTACCTTGACAACAAACAACTCAGCGAGGCAATAGCTTAATCCGTCCAAGCAGATTATCAATGTCTTTGTCTTTCAAGAAGACGAGGTATGAGATAATCATGATCAACGCAAAGTCAGGAAGGCTGAGCATCATCCAGATGATGAAGTGGAAAATAACGCCGATACACAGGGTGATCAGCCTGAACCGTTCGCGCCAGACCATTATTCCAAAGAGAAATTCAAACGCAATTGTGATCCATGATAAAACCATGGCCGCGATTGCGTTATTAATCAGCGGAGTGAACATCGGGTTGAATGTCGTCTCCATCTTGCTTATATATAGAAACGCGTCACCGCTACGCCATACTGTGCTAAGCAATTTGTCCCATGCGCTTATAAAGTAGATCAGGCAGATCTGAATTCCGGCCAGTACTTTAAAAAGATTATGAGCACTGATGGCGATGGCTTCAGACAACGGGTTCACAAACCTCTCTCGGGAAAGCGGTATTGCGTATGCGGACATCACCAGAACCACATAGTCCGAGCCGTTAGTAACGGGAAACTTTATTCTGAAGAGATTAAGGGCGATCCAGAATAAAACAATATTGGACAGGTAGACAGGTCGAAAGAATAAGATTCCGAAAAGAGCGAGGCACAATCCTCCGAACACAAGATCGGGATGATCATATACCATTTCAGAAGGAAAGAACACCATCCGCGAAAGCGATAAACCTGATATTCGCGGCGCGCCCCCTGCCAGTAACGTTTCTGCAACAGACCAGATTGTGAAAGTTTTCAGAAGCGCAAACAATACCAATCCTTTCACGAAGACAGACGAGCCTTTTTCTTCCAAACGTTTTTGCGTGAAGAAGACAGTGCATCGATCAAGGATCGTAGAGCCGGTCATTTCTATTTCCAGTATGCGGGATAGTTGAATAATGTATCGTCCTTCCAGGTATTATCGTGGATTGAATGATAGCGATGCAGGAAGATCCAACGGACTTTGTCTTCAATTTCAGGTTGAACGACGTTGGTGGTTGCGGCTTTCAACTTAGTTAGTGCCCGCGACGATGATCTTTCCCTGGATCGAAAAAAGCTGTCGCCGGACCTCCTCGCGTTGTCCCGGAGAACAAGTTGATTCAACTTCCATGGTTTGTTTCTGTACTCATTAAGATGGGCAGCAATAAGGTCAGTAGCCGGACCGTTGTTGAGCTGCACATACAGATGTGGTGAGCTCTTGATGGCGTCTTCACGATAAAACGGCCCGAGATGAACAAGATGATCGTAAGCATTTGCCAAAGTAGAATTCCCTGGTCTGAATCTCCCGTTCGAAAATGTCATGGCAAGCGCAAGAGCAAGATGAAGCGCAAGGAAAACGAGAATCCCAATGGTGATTACTCTGCGTATGCGTGCGAGGTTTTCAGACTGTTCCACACTCGGCGATTGGTCCTACCGAACAATATACGGATTTTCGGCCGAGCAAGAATCCTTTCGCCGAGGATTCACCTTCGTGATCATTCGACCTTTACACTCAGGTTTTCGCCGAGTTCGTTGAAATGACGCATCCATTCAGGGGAGCGCATGTCGGAATCCCGGGAGGCAAGCGAAATCTCAAAGTAAAGGTTCTGACTCCTGGACAGATTCGGCTTAATGTTAAACTTCTTCAACAGAGGGAATAACCGGTTCAGACGTTCAATTCGTTTGGGATTATCTCCTTCACCCGCAATGCGTTTCAATTCCTTGAAGATGCTTTCACCGGCAAGGCGTTCAACTTTGTCCGTGTCCTCAATCCTCAGCTCCCACTTAACGAGCTCGGCCATTGTGCGGCCAATCTGATGGATATTAATCTTGTCACTCTGAAAGCTTTTGAGCAAATCAACATTGAGTATATGCTCAAAGGCATTGCGATAGGCGTTTGGAATCGGAATTTCATTTCCGGCAAGGGCATTTACCAGCGGGAGGTCGCGGTTGTAAATTCTGCGCAATGATTCTTCGAGGTCGCGCATACTTTGGTCGGTGATAAGATTAAATACCTTGCGCTTTTCATCCTGGAAGAGTTCCCATATCGTAAACTTCTCCTGGCCAAAATAAGTCTGCATGATTCCTATCGCTTCGGCAAGTCGTGCTCCCTCGAAAGCGGCAACAAGCTTGGCCTGCATTGCAGCAAAGCGGTCGGGGTCAAGCTGAAGTGAAATGTTACCGATGATGTTGTGTTGACCGAGGTAGATCGCCGCGAAAGCAAATTTCTTTTCAGAGTGCGTTACATTGGAACGGACTTTAGTCACGCCAAGTACGAGCCTTTGCTGCCCTGCTTCCCTACGGATAAAAACTTCGTTCTCGGTAGTATAATTGAACACAGGGGAAGACTCCGGATCTTCTTCAAATATTGAAG
The DNA here is from genome assembly GCA_023431285.1 of Bacteroidota bacterium. Classification (GTDB taxonomy): domain Bacteria; phylum Bacteroidota; class Bacteroidia; order Cytophagales; family Cyclobacteriaceae; genus Ohtaekwangia. Next base: position 10,961 of record JAEYXN010000034.1, on the reverse strand, counting down.
CAACTGCGAAGTGCATGCCCACACGTTGAAGGTTCGTCTTGGCGGGGACGACATACTTCTGATAGATGAAGGCACCGTTCTGCAGACTCTGGACATTGCTCGGAGCCTTCTCCAGCCGCGCGAGAAACTCATCTTCGAGATTCACCTGTGCTATCTGTATCACCAGCTGAATTGCCCGGCACGCGTACTGCATGATCTGCGTTGTCTCGATACCTGACAACTCATCAAAGAACCAACCACAACTGGTGTACATCAGCATAGCGTTGCGTTGTACTTCCATCAACCTGAGGATACGGTTCGCATTGGCAGGTGCGATGGCATGGTCATCAAGGAATTTTCCAATTGTGTATTCGTTCCGATCCAGGATGACATCAATGTAATCTTCGCGGGCTTTCCAGGGATCTTTCAGTAAGCCTCTGGTTTCGTTCTCATAAATTTCAGAAACCTGTTCCCTCAGCCAGTCAAGCGCCTCACGAAGAGGTGCACGCCACTTCTGGTTCCAGTTTGGTTTCCCTCCGGAGTTACATCCGCAATCATTTCTCCAGCGCTCGATACCATGCACGCAGCTCCATGAACTGTTCTCATGAATTTGTGCTTCATACGTAGGCGGAAAATTCTCGATAAACTCTCCGTAGTTCGTCAGTCTTGATTGAGGATTCCGCTGTATGTAATCTAGACAAAATGCGAGGGCCATGTCGCCATGCTTGTGATGGTGCCCGTATGTTTCGCCATCGGTGGCAATATGAACGAGCTGAGGTTCATCAGAATTTTCGTCAAAGGCGTCGATAAGATGGTGAGCAAACTTCTTCCCGTCGTTTAGAAGTCCGCTGAAGGCGACACCCTGCGCGATGTCCCCGTCATAGAAGAAAAGGACAATGCTTCGTCCAGAAGGAAGTTTGCAGAGATAAGGTTTGCGGGTATCCACCGTATTGGCAGAAACAGATGTCCATTCCTCTTTGCCAATCTTACGGATAGCCTTAGCCTGGCGGGGTGCAAGGATCGTGTACCTGATATCGTATTTAGCAAGGAGTTCAAGCGACTCAGTATCCACAGCTGTTTCGGCGAGCCACATCCCTTCAGGATTGCGCTTGAATCTGTGTTCGAAATCACGGATACCCCAGATGATCTGCGTTTCCTTGTCGCGGCTGTTGGCCAACGGAAGGATCATGTGGTTATACGCCTGAGCTATTGCTGATCCATGACCGTTGAAGTTCTTCATACTTTCACGATCGGCGCCAAGAATTTCATAATAGGTTTCAGGATCGTTTACTTCCATCCAGGAAAGAAGTGTGGGACCGAAATTGAAACTTATCCGTGAATAGTTATTGATGATATTCTTGATGACTCCGTTCTCGTTCAGTATCCGCGAGGCGGTATTGGGAGAGTAACACTCAGCAGAAATACGCTCATTCCAATTGTGATATGGGTGAGCGGAATCCTGTACTTCTATGACTTCGAGCCAGGCGTTTTCACGAGGAGGTTGATAAAAATGCCCGTGAATGCAGATATATTTTTCCAAGGTAAAATCAGATTTGAGATTCAGGTTTCGCAAAATACCTACGAACCGATAAATGTAAAAGTTTGTCGGCTGGTTTCTAAGGAAGCCTGCTTGGATTCGGGGCCTTCTTTCGGCGCGGAATCACCTACGTACTAATATCCTGAAGATCGAACTCACTTACCTCCTTATCAAGCTTAAGAACGACCATACCGAGTGGCGGTAACGTTAGCGAAACGGAGTAATCACGTTGATGGAGTTTCACAGGCGATGTCATCAACAGCCCAACGTTCATGACGCCACTTCCCATATATTTTCGATCATCGGAATTAAAAACTTCTTTCCATTGCCCTCGGTACGGTACGCCTATCCGATAATGCTGCCGCACCGCCGGAGTGAAGTTGCAAACGACGATCATCACCTCCTCCTTGTGTTCACCATGACGTTGAAATGCGATCACACTGTTCTCGCGATCGCCATAATCCACCCATTGAAAGCCTTTGTGTTCGAAAGCGTATTGATATAATGCCCGCTCCGACCGGTACAACTTGTTCAGATCACTGACGATTGTCTTCACGCCACGATGGAAGTCATAATCCAGCAGATGCCAGTCAAGACTGCGTTCGTGGTTCCATTCAGCTGACTGCGCGAATTCTCCACCCATGAAAAGCAGTTTAGTACCAGGGTGAGTATACATGTAGCTGAAGAGTAATCTCAGATTGGCAAACTTCTGCCACTCATCACCGGGCATTCTTCCAAACAATGAACCCTTCCCATGAACAACTTCATCATGGGACAGCGGTAACATAAAGTTCTCCGTGAACGCGTACATGATGCTGAAGGTAATTTCATTCTGGTGGTACTTACGATGAATCGGATCAAGCTGGAAATAATGCAGAGAGTCATGCATCCACCCCATCATCCATTTCTGTCCGAAACCTAGTCCGCCAAGATATGTAGGACGTGACACACCCGACCATGAAGTTGATTCCTCCGCGATTGTGATGGCATCCGGAAATTGCGAATACACCACTTCGTTCATTTCTTTCAGGAACGATATGGCTTCGAGGTTTTCATTTCCACCGTGTTCATTCGGAATCCATTCGCCAGCCTTCCGTGAGTAATCAAGGTAGAGCATCGACGCTACAGCATCAACACGCAGGCCATCGATATGAAACTGATCAATCCAGAATAGAGCATTGCTTATGAGGAATGAGCGAACTTCGTTTCGGCCATAATTAAAAATGTAGCTTTTCCAGTCGGGATGAAACCCTTTGCGGGGATCCGCATGCTCGTACAAATGAGTGCCGTCAAATTTATAGAGACCATGAACATCGCCGGGGAAATGAGAAGGCACCCAGTCGAGGATGACGCCTATTCCTTCGCGATGAAAACAGTCGATCATGTATTTAAAATCTTCAGGAGATCCATATCGACTCGTTGGTGCGAAATAACCGGTCAATTGATATCCCCATGATCCATAAAATGGATGTTCCATCAGAGGGAGGAATTCAACATGTGTGAAACCCATTTCCTTCACATAGGGAACAAGCTCGTGCGCCATCTCCGCATAGGTGAGTGATTGATTTGAATCCTTTCGCTTCCATGATCCAAAGTGAACTTCATACACCGAGTAGGGCTTGGGCTGTCCTATCGATTTTTTACGTTGATCAAGCCACTCCTGATCTTTCCAGTCATATTGAGAGTCCCAGACAATTGAGGCCGTACGCGGCGCAGACTCGGAATAAAACGCAAACGGATCTGCCTTTTCCTGAAACTCACCTGTGTTTGAGTGAATGGCATATCTGTATGCCTCACCATGGCGAACGCCTGCGAAGAAATTTTCCCATATACCTGATCCATCCCATCGCGGGTAAAGTGGGTGCTCTCCTGCTTTCCAATTGTTGAAGTAACCGATCACAGATACCGATGTGGCATTGGGAGCCCATACTCCGAAGTAAGTTCCCTCCTGCCCTTTTGCGTTCACGGGATGAGAGCCCAGCTTTTCGTACAGCTTATAGTGTTTTCCACTTCTGAACAGGTGGATATCATAGTCCGTAAGCAATGAAAAACTTTCGAAAGTAGTATGTGGTTCTGTCTTCTTGCTCATGGTAGTTTCTTAAAATGTTCTTACTCAGTTTTTCGATTTCTTCCGTTCTGAGCGGGCATCTTCGTACCGCTTCATAAGGTAATGGATCCCACGCAGTGGAATAATCACCCAGTCCGGACGACCATTGAGTTCATAGCCTAATTCGTAGATGGCTTTCTCGAGCAGGAATGTCCGGATCAGAACGTCAAATTCATACGATAAATTGGTGCCCATCCCCATTCGGTCCATGTAGGCGCCGAGGTAAAAGCGGCTTACATAATGTTGCCACTGTTCCGCCCATGATTCAAGAAGCTCCAGATCACGATCGCGGTAATTTTCATTCAGGAGAATTTTACCGTAGGCAGCATAATGAATTGATCGCATCATTCCTGCGACATCCTTCAGCGGGTTCTTTTTTAGTCTTCGCTCGCTGAATGACAGGCCTGGCTCTCCTTCGAAATCGATAATGACGAAATCCTTGCCGGTGAATAGTACCTGGCCAAGATGATAGTCACCGTGAATTCTTGTCTTGACGGCGTTAATCGGTACTACATATACTTCGCGGAAAGCAGCGAGGATATCCTCTTCAAGATCAAGGACTTTCTTCGCAAATGCCTGTACCTCCGGATGTAGTCGGCTCATACTCGATTGCAACAATCCGAAGCGATCGCGCACAAGTTTCCTCAGTGACGAATAGAGTGACCGTTGGTAGTTTGAATTGAAGTGATCGGGTACGAAAGCCTGATCTGTTGTGTTCGACGCCAGCGCTAAGTGCATTTCCGCGGTGCGTTGACCAAGACGAACGATGCGTTCGTAGAAACCCTTTCCGATAAATTCCTGAATCTCCTCCGGAGTCTCCTCAAAACGGATTGCGGGTTTGTTGATTAACCGCGGCAATTTCACTCCCTTCCCCTTGGCCATCACACGCTCGTAAAACCGCCCAACAGAATCCACAGTCATCAGCCATGCGTCACCCTGATTATCGACTCTCTCCTGTAATAGTCCAAAAACCATGGTCTTCCCTTCATGATCTTTGTATTCTATCCCTCCAGCATACTTGGGAGAGTTCTGGAAAGTTGTTTGTTCAGAAAGGAAACGAACAATCTCCAGATCAGGATTGACTTCCCTTTCCAGCTTGCGATAAAACTTGAAGAAGTATTTATCATCATAGATAATCGCTGTATTGCTCTGGTCAGCTTTGAGGATTTTGGAGTCTACGGTGTCTCCGATCTTGATACGGGAAAACACGCTGCAGTTAAACTCAAGCGTTCCTCCCTCGTCATCGCGAACGCGCAGATCCTTATCCATGCTCATGATCAGAAAGTCGCGGAACACTTTATCGTAGCTGCTGTCCATTATGAAGCCGGCCTTACCTTGAATCTCCGCACGGCATACCACGCTCTGAACAGTGTATTCCACTCGTTCGAGGATACTGTCTGATGGAACGAAGGTGAGTGGAAGGAAATACAATTCGGGTAGACTTTGCACATAATCAACCTCAAGAACAGTGAGGAAATGTGTATCCCCTTCAACTTTTAGAGGAATGATTTTATTGATGCCGATCTTGGAAATGGATTTGGCTTTACCACCGAACCATCGGCACTTCTTCATGAATGGAGGAAGTATCTTTCTTTCAAATACGCGGACTTCATTGTAGTTATAGATGAAGCGTTCCCATGAAAGATCGGTCCTCACCAGAGCTAACTCTCCACTCGCCTCAGCCTTCGATTTCTTTTCAGCCTTGTCCACCTGGAACCAGAAGTAGCCATAAGGTCCGACGGTGATGTGGTATTCTCCGCTTCCAACATTCATAAAGCGGTTTTGACTGAATACTTCAGTGACATCAGCGTCTTTGTATGCGGATAGATCAAGCGTTGTGGCCTGAGAAAACTGACTCAGGTTGGCCACAACGATGATCTGTTGCTTCTCGTGAGTTCGTGCAAAAGCCAGCACTTTGGCGTTGCTGCTATCAATAATTTTCAGATCTCCCCTTCCGAAGACGTTGATCCTTTTCCGCATCGCGAGGATGTGTTTCATCCACCAGAGTAGTGAAGATGGATTTTCATCCTGCGTCTGCACATTCACCGATTCGTATCTGTAAACAGGATCAGTAATAACAGGAAGGAACAGCTTCTGGGGATTTGCATGGGAAAATCCTGCGTTCAGGTTCATACTCCACTGCATTGGAGTACGTACGCCGAACCGGTCTCCGAGATAAACATTGTCTCCCATTCCGATCTCGTCACCATAATAAATCACGGGCGTTCCCGGAAGCGACATCAGGATGGTATAGAGCAACTCAATCTTTCTGCGGTCATTGTTCAGTAAAGGTGCGAGCCTCCGCCGGATACCGGTATTGATCTTCGTCATTGAGTCGCTTGCATAGGCCTTGAAGAGATAGTCTTTTTCTTCTTCTGTGACCATCTCAAGTCCAAGCTCATCGTGGTTTCGAAGAAACAAAGCCCATTGCGTGTTCTTCGGTGTCGGCGGAGTTTGCTCGAGAATGTCAACGATTGGATAGGTGTCCTCGGTACGCAACGCCAGGAACATACGCGGCATGAGAGGGAAATGAAAGTTCATATGACATTCATCTCCGTCACCAAAGTATGTCGCCGCATCCTCGGGCCAGAGATTCGCCTCGGCGATGAGGATACGTTCTTTATAGTGTTTGTCTATGTGGCTTCGCAGTCGTTTCAGAAACTGGTGTGTCTGCGGAAGATTCTCGCAACTTGATCCTTCTTCTTCGAAGAGAAAGGCAATGGAAGAAAGTCTGAACCCATCCACGCCTATCTTCAGCCAGAAGTCGACAATCTTTATCATTTCCAGCTGAACTTCGGCGTTATCAAAATTCAGTTCAGGCTGATGACGATAGAATCTATGCCAGTAGTAAGCTTTTGCCTCCGGATCCCATGTCCAGTTCGACGATTCGGCATCTGTATAAATTATACGTGCTTCACGGTACCGTTCGGGAGTATCGCTCCAAACATAGACGTCACGATGGCGGGTGCCGGAGCGGGCCTTCCTGGCTCTCTTGAACCAAGCATGCTGGTCGGACGTGTGATTTAAGATGAGCTCGATGATGATCCGAAATCCGCGACGATGGGCTTCTTTAAGAAATTGTTTGAAGTCAGCAAGAGTTCCGCAATCAGGATGGACATCTGTGTGGTCAGTGACATCGAAACCGTTGTCTTTTAACGGGGAAGGATAAAATGGCAGTAACCAGATGGTGTTGATTCCAAGATCTTCAAGGTAGTCAAGCTTTTGGATTAGTCCCTGGAAATCGCCGATGCCATCTCCATTGCTGTCGTAGAAAGCCCGGACTGAAAGTTCATAGATGACGGCATCCTTGAACCACAGCGGATCCCCCGTTTTTACTGCGCTCATTTGTCAGAAGTTCGATTCGTGAATCGTTAATTTAAACAAATGAAATGGCATTTTGTAAGGATCAAGCTCAACATAATTCCACTCTTGTGTCCAGGTATAGTGATCATCCGTCACGAGGTCATGAAGTTTGATATTGATCCCGCCTGAAAGCTTCAGCACATCTTTCCTCAGCTGCACGAATCCTGACTGACGCGCATGCGGATCAAGATTGGCGACAATAAGCACGATGCTTGAAAGGTCTTCCGTGAGTTTAAGATATGCGAGTATGTTTTGATTTTCTATCTGACAGAAGTGAATGTTCCAGGTGGACTGCAAGGCAGGGTGCTCGTTCCTGGCCTTGTTTAGGATAGTGATGATATCCGTCATCCGATTGGTCTTCTTCCAATCATGTTGTTTGATTTCATACTTTTCCGAATCATAATATTCCTCTCGTGCCGGCACCGGTGAGTTATCGTAAAACTCATATGCAGGACCGTAAATACCATAGTTTGAGGATAATGTTGCTGCGAGGGCGAGACGCAGAATGAAAATATTCTCTTCCTGATGTTGTAGATGATATGGTAAAATGTCGGGGGTGTTCGGCCAGAAATTAGGACGGAAGTAATTACGCGATGGCCCGTACACCAGCTCATCCATGTATTCCATGATCTCCGCCTTTGACACACGCCATGTGAAGTATGTATACGATTGTGTGAATCCGATCTTGGCCAGCGACGCCATTACTTTTGGACGGGTGAAAGCCTCGGATAGGAAGATGATGTCTTCGTACTTTTCGTTCACCTTTTCGATAGCCCATTCCCAGAAAGGAATAGGTTTAGTATGTGGGTTATCCACCCGGAATATTTTCACTCCCTGGTCAATCCAGTAGGTAATCACTGAAAGGAGTTCTTCCCATAACGCTTTCCAATCCTGTGTCTCGAAGTTGAATGGGTAGATATCCTGATATTTTTTTGGAGGATTCTCTGCATACTGAATAGAGCCGTCGGGGCGTTGACGGAACCACTGCGGGTGCGAAGTCACATATGGATGGTCAGGCGCGCATTGAAACGCGACGTCAAGTGCGATGTCGATATTATATTTCTTTGCCTCTTTGATAAGCTTCTTGTAATCATCGAGGGTTCCTAATTCCGGATGAATACTCTTATGTCCGCCTTCATCGCTTCCGATTGCCCAGGGAGAACCTGGCTCACCGGGCTGAGAGGAGACACTGTTGTTCTTTCCTTTTCTGTTGACCTTACCGATTGGATGAATTGGCGGAAGGTACAACACATCGAATCCCATAGCCGATATCCGTGGAAGCAGTCGGATCACGTCTTTGAACGTTCCGTGTCTGCCGTCGAGAGATGCTGAACGTGGGAACAATTCATACCAGGCACTGAAGTTCGCCTTTTTATGTTCGACTGAAACGACCCATTGTTGTTCAGGCATCACCGGGTGTTCAATCAATGGATAATGATGAACTATCGCTGCAAATTGATCACTGAGCACATATGCTATGGCTGACTCATAATCACCCTGCATAGCCGACAGCGCGAGGTCAATTTTTTTCTCCTTTTTCTTGTTTAGCCTCTTAAGAAAGTCGACTCCTTCCATGATCTCCACATGAACGTCGACATTGGCATTTGCCTTTTTTCTGAAGCCGTCATACCATGTATCGAAGTGGTCGATCCATGCGAGCACAGTGAACAAATAAATGCCTTTTTCCTTCGCCACGAATGAAGCAGTCCACACGTCATTCGACAGGTGAGCCATTTCAATTGTTTCCCAATCTTCTGCTTCTTCCTTTTTGTAAAGGAGGTGTGCCCGCAGATGATCATGCCCATCACAGAATATATCCGCTGTTACGCTCACCGTCTCGCCCACGCTTCTCTTTGCAGGGTAGCGGCCATTTTCTACCTCCGGCTGCACATTCTCTATTATGACGCGCTTCTGTCCGTTGATCTCACTCATCGACTTCTTCTATTTGATTTTGAAAATAAAATAACTGTAGGGCTTCAACTGCAACTCGATTGTAAAATCGCCCTGGAGCCCGAACTCTATTTCGCGGCTTAAAAGATCCCTGCCAACGTAGACACCATTGGCGTCCAGCCCTATCGTTGTAATAACATCTTTAGGAATTTGAATTTTTGCCGATTCGGCCGAGGAATTGAATGATGTGACAATGAGGAGTCTTTCCTCCCCCTGATAGCGGACGAATGCGGAAACTTTTTCACTGAAATTGGCAGCTGCAATATTATGCCCCGTAAGATCAATGTATTCCCCTCCGCTGATCGCGGGATTAGATGCGGAAAGATTTAACAGATCAGCGTAGATCTGCCGAAGTTGTCTTTGCTCCGGAGAGAGCAGTCCACCATCAAACTTTCCACCATTCATCCATTTCTGATGTTCGGGGACGCCCCAATAATCAAAGATGGTGGTGCGACCATCGTCGCCCTGAAAACCTTCGGTGCCCAATCCAGGCTCACCGACCTCCTGACCAAAATAGATCATAACAGGTCCGCGGTCGATTGTTGCACTCACAACCATTGCAGGAAGACCTCTCCAGGGATCTCCGGCGAAAAACTTCGATGCAAGCCGCTGCTCATCATGATTTTCGGTGAAGTGCAACATATGGTCGCGAATTGACATGAGTGTCTTCTGTGTTTCATGAATATCCCTTGAGCTGCGGTGTCCATCGAGAAGAAATCTCAGCGTATCATAGAGCAGAACTTTGTCATACAGGAAATCGAATTTCCCGGTGTTGATGTAATTCGCGTACTGCGACGGATTATAAATCTCTGCGATAAAGATGATCTGCGGATTCGCAGCGCGGACTTGTGGTATCACCCAGCTCCAGAATTCCACCGGCACCATTTCAGCCATGTCGCAACGGAAACCGTCGACTTCTTTAGACGCCCAGAACAAAAGGATATCCCGCATCTTGATCCATGTATCAGGGATAGGATCGAAATGATTTGAACGCCCGCCCTGTATGTCCACGCCGTAATTGAGCTTCACCGTTTCAAACCATTCGTTCACCCCGGGAGACGCTGTAAACTGATCGTTCCCTGTAACCTTCGCGGGGGTTTCATCAAATTTCCCATCCTTCGTAGGGAAAGAATGGTTCCCAAGAGGAGAATAACCTTTCGGAACCTCAAAGGACTGTCCGGGCAGGTAATAAAAGTTGTTGGATGCTTTGAAGGCAACTAATTGGTCATCGTTCTCACCAAGGTCTTTTACGCCTTGAGGCCTGGCGTCAGACTTATAGCTACGGGCTACGTGATTGGGAACGAAATCGATCAAAACTTTCAATCCTTCACGATGCGTCCGTTCGACAAGTTGCTCAAACTCGGCCATTCGGTTAGCCACATCTACCGCAAGGTCCGGGTTGACATCATAATAGTCTTTGATTGCATAGGGTGACCCTGCACGCCCTTTTACCACATCAGCGTCATCCAGAGGGATTCCTTGTGCAGAATAGTCCGTCAAGACCGCATGTTCGATTACACCGGTGTACCATACGTGGGTTGCACCGAGCTCTTTAATTCCGCGTAACGCTGCTTCGTTGATATCATTGAACTTACCGACACCATTCTCTTCGATCGTTCCCCACGGGACATTGGCTGTAGCTTTATTGCCGAACAATCGCGTCATCATTTGGTAGATGATGATCTTACCAGATTTCTCCATGGGCATTTTGGTTGGTAACTTTTCTCTGGTCTGAGTGCAGCCCACGACGAAGATCGCTGCTGCTAACAGGAGTAAAGATTTTCTCATGCCGGAAGATATAAAAGATTGAAGAGGAAATTAAAGACGAACCTTCAAAACGTTGCGGAATCGCTTTCAAAACAAAGGATTTCCTCCAGAGCAAAACCGGCTAACGCGATGTCCGGCGGGAGCGGAAGAAAAAGAAAGCAAGGGCTAAAACACATATCCAAAGCCCCATGAACTCGCGGGTTTCCTCGATGTATGGATGCTGCATTTTAGCAAGATCATCAAACAAGAGGTCTTTCT
>JAEYXN010000275.1 GCA_023431285.1 Bacteroidota bacterium | reverse complement strand
GCTCGCTATTGCTAAGGTAAAAGGCGTCGGCACCGGCAAGTGAAAATCGCTTAATGAGGTGCGCCATATCCTGTACAGCTTTTCTTTTCTCTACCGACGTAAACAACAACGTCTTTATCTGCGTCATCTTGTTCCTGATGAACGAATGAATCAATGTATCATCCAGGTCCGAAATAACGACCGTATGCGAATCCACCGAGTGAATCGTATTTGGGTAAAGATCTTCAGTCAGCAGGACGTCCTCTCCAGTGGGCTTAAGCTTAATTCCGATTAGACGAGTCTGTTTTTCATTTAACTCAACTTCACACCAGAATGATCCGGACTCATCTGTTTTGCCTGTGATAGTTCCATGATCAAAATTCATTTCGAACTCTACATCAGCAATGGGTTTGCTCATATAGAGTCCCGCAATTGTCTTGAAATTTCTTAGCCAGCTATAGTCCTTAAAGCTTAGGTCGCCGACGGCAGTGTGTGCGAGTTTTCCGAAGAAGACATTGGTGTTACCATTGCTAAGCCCATAAAAGCTTAAGAGTATAGGCTTCCTAAATTTCATCGGCAACAACAACTTTAATGGCGGAGGATATAATATTGATCTTCAACTCATCAATTTCACCAATATATTCACCATCTATTTGCAAATGGGCACGAGGTGCGATGGCGATGTGTGCTTCTTTGCAACTGATGACGTCGGAAAACATATTCCGGTCGACAAATATATTGATGGCTGTGAGACCGGCTTTGATGAATGATTCGATATCGATGCTCTGAACATTGCATATCTCGAACTTTCCGTCGGATACAGAGCCCTCTGAAATTTGAACGCCGGTTCCATATTTATGAGCGTTCGCGATCATGAGCATATAGCCCTCTTTTCGAAACACACCTTGATCAGTTGTTATTTCATAGGTCATCAAATCGCTTTGCTTAATAGAGCTGATGAGATGTTTTGCGTAGCCGATCATTCCTTTGTCACCGGCTTCCTCGTAACTTTTTACGAGAAGCGCGTTTGTCCCGATGTCGCTAAGATGGGTGCAAAGATAACGGTCATTGATACGGATCAGATCGAGAGGCCGGACAGTGTGAGAACGAATAGCAAGATCTGTGGCATCGACATAATTCTTCGGAAGATCCAATGCCCGGGCGAGTCCGTTGGCAGAACCGAGAGGCAGTATAGCCATCGGAATGTCTATATTCATAAGATTTCTCGCCACAAGTTGCACTGTTCCATCCCCACCGCATGCGACAACCCTCTCGGGTGCATGCGCTCGGATCTCATCCTGCAACTTTCGGTCGTCGTCCTCCCCGGTTGTGTAGTGGATTTTATAGTCAATGTTTTCGGATTCAGCCAACTCCTCGATATGTTCGATAGCGCCGTCGTTACTTCGTCGTCCGGACGTTGGATTCATTATGAATAACACCCTCATAGATATGCTCCCGATACGAGGAACTAAAAATGAGTGCCACTAAAGCCGTCTGAAAAATAAAACCCCGGCACACTGTACCGGGGTTGGGTAATCTTCAAATGCGCGAGTCCTAAACCTCCATCACATCATAGACAAGAACCTTTTCCCATAGATGTCCATACTGTTCAATGAACTTCTGGTGAATGGGGTGAACCTGATAAGTATTTTGTCCCTCGACATCGTCGAACAACATGAGTTCGCTTACGTCATAGCTATTGTCTACAACGTCACGTTTTTCAGTGGATGCCGGGACCCCAATGTGCAGCTTACGTATTGTTCCGATTTTTGAAAGGGTACGCAGTCCTTCGATCAGTTTGTCGCGGTCTGCGGTAGAACCGGGGTTCTTCAGCCAGAAGAACACATGATGTGCAAGTTGTTTTTTCTCTTTTTTATCCATGGGGAATTTAGGTAATACAGATGCAGATGCTGAGACAGCGCCGGCAGTGAGAGCCACAGCGCTGGCAATAAAAGTTCTTCGCGTTTGTTTTTCCATTGCCATTTGATTAGGCGTTGAATATAGGAAGAAATTCCTTTTGAAAACTTAATGGATCAGATAAGCGGAGGTTGTATTTTCTAAGCGCTAGATAGTGATTTCAATACTGTTTCCATCGGGGTCGATGACTACACTTTCGTAATAGCCATCTCCTGTTGTCCGCGGTTCACCGGCGACGTGATATCCATCTGACCGGAGGTGTTCGGTGAGCGCGTCGACATTTAATTTGGAGCCCACTGATATAGCAAAGTGAGTTAGTCCTGAAGATTTTCCTTTGTTTTCATGAGCGATGATTCCGGGTGCGCGCATGATTTCAAGACGTGGACCATCTCCGAAAGAAAGGAAGTATGACTCGAATTGCTTAACAGGGTTAAAATATTTTTCACCCGATGTGGCAGAGAAATAGGTCATGTAGAAATCACGAAGCCTCTCGAGATCGTCTGTCCATATGGCGAAGTGATCAATTTTCATCATGGCTTGGCTCTCTACCAGAAGTAATCAGCGAATGTAACTGTCAGGGGAAGTTCGTCTCTTATTTTATCTGAAGAATAATCTTTCCGAACTGATTCTGTTGTTCCATTCGTTCAAATGCAGACTTTACTTTTTCCAGGGGGAGGATAGTGTCCACAACAGGTTTCAATGTGCGGCTTTCGATGAAATCGAGCATTGACAGAAACTCATCCCTTGTTCCCATGGTGGTGCCAAGAACGGAAAGCTGCTTCCAGTAAAGTGTGCGTGTAGCCAGATCGGTAATGTTCCCCGCAGTTCTTCCGAAGTTTACGATTCTTCCACCAGGCAAAGCAAGGTCAATCAGTTTGTTGAAGTCGGCGCCACCGGCGCTGTCGATGATAATATCAAAGCCTCCACTTTCTCTATGTGCTTTTACAGCCCATTCAGAATCCCTATAGTTAAATCCATTGAGTGCTCCATGCTCCATCGCGCGTGAAAGCTTTTCGTCAGACCCTGATGTAACAAACACTTTTGCCTTATATGCCGCTGCGTATTGTAATGCCCACAATGCGGCACCACCCCCAATTCCTGTGATAAGAACTTTTTCTCCAGCACGGAGCCTGGCCTTTGTAAACAGAGCTCTGTATGCAGTCAAGCCCGAGAGAGGCACAGCCGATGCTTCGACAAATGAAAGATGTTCCGGTTTCTCAAAGACATACTGCTTTGGAACAACGATGTAATCGCTGAAGGTACCATGGTCGGGGAATCCAAGGATCTTGAAAGAATCGCCCTGAACAATGGGATTACTTCCCCAGTTCAAGCTTGGATTGATGACAACCTCTGCTCCCACAAGAAGCGGATTTGCATCTTCTCCAACGTCCTCCACAACCCCGGCGCCATCAGAACCAAGAATGATTCCCTCAGGAAAAGTTTGAGTCTGCTCACGGATGAGCCACAGGTCGCGATGATTCAGCGCTGCGCTATGCAATCTGATCAGCACCTGGTCTTTTACAGGACGAAACTTCTTAATCGGCTCCACATTAAGGGGCTGATCCTTGCTCTTAAAGAAAACTGCTCTCATGAAAAAATGCTATAGCTAAGATAATTAGCTTCAACGTCGTACTTGAATTCAGGTTGTGACGGGCCTTATTTCACGCGAATAATGTAGTTCCAGCCGTGAGTGTCTGGCGCCAGCCCCATGCGGATGCTGTTAAGGCGCTCTTTCACCTGAAGCTGGAAGCTTTGCTTGGACGGCTCTGGTATTTCGAGATCACTTCCATTAATGTTGATGACAGCGATAGGCGCTACAACGGCTGCGGTACCCGAACCGAATGCCTCTGTGATATCTCCGTTCTTAAAACCTTTTTCAATTTCGTCGACAGAGATGCGACGCTCATCCACTTCAACTCCCATGTCTTTAGCAAGAGTGATGATTGTGTCGCGGGTAACTCCTTCGAGAATGGCAGTCGTTAACTTCGGAGTAACAAGCTTGCCTTTAATAACGAAGAAGACATTCATCATCCCTACCTCGTCGATGTATTTGTGTTCTTTATGATCGGTCCAAAGGATCTGGTCAAAGCCTTCCTCGCGCGCAACCTGCGTTGGGTAGAATGCTCCGCCATAGTTTCCTGCGCATTTTGCAAAGCCAGTACCTCCTTCAGCAGTACGAACATAAGTCGTTTCAACTTTCAGGCGATAAGGTTTCGCCTGGTACGCCGCTACTGGACTGTTCATCACAATGAACTTAAAATGATCAGCGACTTTCACTCCCAGGCGCGGCTCGAAAGCGAACACCAGAGGACGAATGTATAGTGACGATCCTTCAGCTTTTGGAATCCAGTTCTGGTCCAACTCAATTAGGGTGTGCAGGCTCTGGATGAACATTTCCTCAGAAATGGGTGGCATGCACATGCGATCCATTGAACGATTCAGCCGGGCGAGATGCTTTTGCGGGCGGAATATATTGATGCTTCCATCGCTCATCCAGAAGGCTTTCAGTCCTTCGAAAATCGACTGCCCGTAGTGCAGAGAAAGCATTGCCGGACTAATAGTGATATCGCCAAACGGAACAATAACAGGATCATTCCATTTACCATCCTTGTAGTCAGCCACCAGCATATGATCTGCGAGGTACTTGCCGAATTCAAGATTGTTAAAGTCGGTCTCCTGAATTCTGGATTTGTTTGTTCGTTGAACGGAGATTGCGCTGGTTATTGTACTCATGGCGTATTGGCGGTTGAAGGGTAAATTTCCTAATAATCTGTCAAATAATAGTCGAAAAACGCCGAATAACCAGCAAAAATATGTCAGCGTACAGGAACCTCTTCCGAAAACGTTTTAAGTCGAATGTGGTCTATGACTTTGAACCCTAACGCGACATCGTCCGGGCTGGTTTGCCAGTTTGAGATAGCGGCTCTGATGGCGGGAATCCCTTTGTATACTGTCTGCGTAAAAAAGACCCGGCCGTCGTCCCGGACATTGTCAAGAAGAGCTTTGATATCGTTCATGGATAGTTTATCCTTCTTTATAGTGAAGCATACCACGTTGAGTTTCACAGGTGCGAGCAGTTCAAAATTTTCGGAGTTATTGATCAGTTCACCGAATTGGCGTGCAGCGCTGCAGTTGCGTTCAATAATATCACGATAACCGTTCTTTCCATAAGCCATAATTGAAAACCATGCTGGCAATGCCCGGAAGCGTCGAGAGTTCTCAGGCGTGAGATGCATAGACGCAGGAATATCGCCAGGCTGGCCAAGGTACGCGGCGCTGTTCTGAAACACTTTCGTTTGAAGCTGCCTATGTTTTGTAAACTGCATCGCAGCATCATATGGGACATTCATCCACTTATGTGCGTCTACCGTCACAGTATCTGCAAGCGCCAGGCCTTTGACGAGGTGTTCGAACTGAGGGGACACTGCAGCGAATCCCCCGAAAGCAGCATCGATATGAAACCAGAACCGGTATCTGGACTTAAGACGCGCAATGCCTTCAAGATCGTCGAAGTCTGCTGTATTCACCGTGCCCGCATTCGCGACTACAATGCATGGCTTACCGAGGGATGACAACTTCTTTTCAAGATCGACAAGATCTATTGCTTCGCGTTGAGGTTGGGTGTCGACAGGAGCCCATGCTTTCCGTCCGATTCCCAGCATCGACATCGACTTCAATATGCTTGAATGTGGTGTCGCGCTAAGGATGCGGATCGGTACATTGTCAATTCCGTCTTCACTTGCGTCGACGCCGGATTCTTCTGCGACCCATTGTCTCGCTGTAGCAAGGCTGACAAAATTAGACATGGTTGCCCCAGTTACGAATGTGCCTGTGAATGAATCGTCCAGCCCAAAGAATTGCCTCAGGAGATTAATCGTCTGTCGTTCGAGGGAGTGCGCGATAGAATCATCTTTGCCGGACATCACCTGATCGTATACACTCACCAGCCAGTCACCCGCCACGGAAGCAGGAGTGGATCCGCCGGTGACAAATCCAAAATACCTGGGCCCTGCACTATTCGCCATTTGCCTCGAGTATTCATTCTGAAAAATATTGAGCACATTCTCAGCTCCTAAACCTTGTTCCGGAAGAGAGAGGTGTGGAAGGTCGCCGATCTCATACGATGGAGGAAGTTCATGTTGCTGACGATAGTATGACATAGCGACCTCAACGGTCTTGCGAAGTATATCCTGAATTTGATGTTGATCCTGCTTTAGTGTTTGGTCCATGTGTTATTTTATGTTTTTTGTTCGCATTTCGGCAGCGATGGCTTTGGACTGGACATCGTCGCGGCGTTCCAGCTCTGTTATAATTGACTCATAATTTTTTTTGTCCCTGTTCTGAGAAAGCTTGTATACGCCTTCGATCGAGTTGATCTCGACATCGAAGCCTATTATGCCCCGCATGTGTTTATCAACATAGTCTGGGGACATTCCTTTCAGGGAAACGGGGTTGGCTGATGAGGTTTCGTATTTATCCACCATGTCGGATAATCGCTTGTACAAAGCTTCGCCTTGAATGAGATTAATTTTTCCGCGAACAAGAACGGCGATATAGTTCCACGTGGGTACATTTTCATGATCATACCATGAAGAGGAGATGTAGGCGTGGGGACCGTTGAATATGCAGAGCACATCATCACCGTTGCGCAATGATTTTCCCTGAGGGTTTGCTTTCGAAAAATGTCCGCTCAACTTTGTTCCATCTTGCGTGAGATCCAGCGGAAGATGGGAAGCTCCAATAAGTTCTCCTGAAGAGACAATTACTCCAAAGCTGTTTGAGCGAACAAAGTCAAGGAGCTCTTCTTTATTTTGATTAGCAAAATGCGCGGGCGTATACATTTCCGAAATTTTTAATGGTTCTGGTATCTAATAAACGACGGTGATAATTAATCTGTCCGAGATGATAACCAAGGTGGCTTGTCAGATGGATGAGAAAAAACCCGGTACTCATTGGTTCGGCGAAAACTTTTGTAGGATACGTTTGCTGTAACAAAGTATCGTCGTGTGTCGCAAGCGTTGCGTCGACCACTTCAATTGTTTGCTCTATTTTTTGGATAAGCTCTTCCCGTGACAAACCTTTGTCAGCGAACTCGGCTTCGCGGTTGCGTACATATCCGGTTCCACCCAGTTGAGCACCTATGTAAGTGTTGAGGTTTCCAACAAGATGAAGACACAGATTTCCCGCCGAGTTGGAAATATTCTTTTCGACTGTCCAGATCTTATCATCATCCTGATAAGAAACTATTTCCTGTCGGAGTTTCAGAAGATCTCGTCTGAAGATTTGTCGGAGGGCATTCGTGAGGAGGGTATTCATGACTCTCGTTTTATCGGGATTCAATGGATGTATTTTTTCTTATTGCGTTGGTCGGGAGGACGTCGAGTTCCATTTTGATGTCACTTCTCTCATAGGGTCCGTCTACCGGAACTTCCCTGAAACCAACCTTTTTGTATAGTGCCAGCGCGGGTTGAAGTTTGGTATTGGAATACAGGATGATCCTTTTTGCATTGAGGTTTTTGGCTGTTTCTATCGCGGCCATAGACAATGCTGTGGCAATACCGTGGCGACGATATTCTGTTGCGACGGCCATTTTCGTGAACTCATATGTGCCTGTCGAATCCTTCTTCAAGGCAACAGTTCCCGCAATCTGATTTTTCACTTCCGCCATGAGAATGACTCCTCCTTCCTGCAGGATATATTTTATCCGGGTTCCCGAGAACCAATATATCTACCGGCTCCAGCCAAAAGAATTCTTCAATCCATTCGCGATTGAGGGACGCGAACCATGGTTGGTCCCTTGGTTCAAAATTGCGTATAGTAATCCCGTTAGGCTTCGGTTGTGCCATTTTTTTAGAATCTCTTATGTAATGAATAATCAGCGATCCGAGTAGGCAGCGCGCCACTCCTTCAACTGTTGGTAACCTTTGTTTACTGTATATATCCCCAGCACCGTTATAAGAAAAGCGATACCGATTTTCTCATTCAGCTTCTCATTCAACACAAGCCATCCGAGCAAGACGGCGACCAATGGGTTGATGTAAGCATAGAGCGAAACAATTGTCATAGGAAGCTTTCGTAATGCGTATGAATATGAAATGTAAGCCACCAGGGATCCGAAGATCACCAGATAGGCAAAGGGGTATATTGCTTCGGGTGCGAAACTTATCGTGGCGTAGTTGTCGAACATTGCGCTGAGTGGAAAGAGGAAAATTCCCCCGGAGAACATCTGCAAGCCTGCATTCAAATAGAGGTTACTTTCAGTATTCTTCCTCTTTATCCATATGCTGGCTCCGGCCCAGCCCAGTACGGCCAGGAACGTCAACACTATTCCCCAGACATATTCAGGTTTTGAGAACTCACCCAGGTGCTCACTGAATATCAGGATGATCCCAAGGAGACCGAGCCCGGCACCGATGGCAATCATCGCGTTGGGTTTTTCTTCACGGTGGACGGCGATGTTTATGAGGATAACCATTACAGGCATGAGCGAACAGATGATCGCGGCGATCCCGCTGGGGATATACATTTCAGCCCAGGCGACGAAACCGTTACCTATAGATATCATGAAGAAACCTGCGATGGACTGATGAAGAATCTGCACTTTGGAAGGGATTCCGGGTTTCAGAAACCAGTAGGTGGCTGCGAGAATAATCACACCGGAAAGAGATTGGCGCAGAGCTGTGAATAGCAGTGGCGGAAAATGTGCCACGGCAATTCTCAGAGCCAGATAGGTGGTTCCCCAGATAATACACACTGCGGCAAGCGCCATATAAGCCAGCATCAAATCTTTTTTCACAGCATTGACGGTTTACGGGTATCGAGACGAAGTTCTCATCCCGACGAGTACAAAAGTTTTAAGAAATACGGAAAAAGAACAGTTTCAGTTTTATTTATTTTGACCATATCAGTTTATCTGACTCCTGGATGAAGGATTTTTCCAGATCGAATCCTGCATGACATGCATTCATAATTTCAATGAGCCTTGTAGAAGGAAGTCCTCATCAACAGAAGTTATTCAATGAGAATGCAACAATCATTTGAATTAGCGTCACACCATCGAACTGGCAAAAAAATTTCTCTATACAGAACAACCTTATTCTTTGTGATAAGGATTCATAAACAAGTTAGTATGAGAACCAGAAAATCGTTAGAGGAGTTAATGGAGAGAATTGGTCTCGGGCTTGCGCAGCTGCGTCTTGCAAAGGGTTATGACAGCATCAAGGATTTCGCGGCGGCGTTCGAATTGCCGATGATTCAGTATTGGAGAATTGAGAAGGGAAAAGCGAATATAACATTGAGAAGTTTACATAAGCTCCTCGCCATTCACAGCATGTCTTTGGAGGAATTCTTTTGTTATCTCGAGGATAACAACTAGCGTGTAGTCGATACGTTATGCGATGGGATGCGAATGGCATCGTTATTTAGATCGGTTTTTTTTTGATCTGTAATGAAATGGATAATTCGCGACGACGCCCGGACGTTAATTTTTACAGCTGGGATGAGAAGATTCTGGATGTCACCCGATTGCCGCAGGACATCTTAAAGCGGCTGGTTGAGGCGAAAGAGAAAGGAAGTTCAATCGGCGTATTGAGCAGCGTGTTGGGAGAGAGTTATGTGGTTACCGCGGTCGATGATATCATTCTTGAAGACGGCGGTACTCTTATTGTTTTCAAACCTTACGATAACGCTGGGGCTATGCTTTCCAGAAACAGGCTTTCATTGGCAGAGATCGAAGCCGTGTGTCCCCTTGCATCAGAATTCCGAGATCCGGTTTTAAAAAATATAGAAAAGGGCAAGAACTGGTTTTTTTAGTTCAGCGAACAGTTCACGTTTTCTGGTCTTTGATGAGATCAGTTTTTTTACGGAGCTTCGCAGAAAAGGTCTCTGATGAAATTGAAATCGTCCTACGTCAAAGCGGATTACAAATACAATGAAGTTGCCGAGCGTATAGAGTCGCTCATATCAAAAAGAGTATTGAAGGTGGGCGATAAGCTCCTTTCCGTGCGGGCTTTGAGTAAAGAACAGGGTATCAGCCTTAGCACTGCTTTCCAGGCTTACTATCTTCTGGAAAGTAAAGGCCTGATTGAAGCGAGGCCGCAGTCCGGCTATTATGTAAAGTTCTCTCCGCATCATTCTCTCGACCTTCCGAAAGTATGTGAGACTACCGATGACGCCATCCCTGTTAGTATCAACGATATGATAAACACGGTATATCTTGATCTGCGTTCTCCCAAGATATTAAACTTTGCACTTGCAGCTCCTGATGATTCTTTGTTGCCGGCAGCGAAGCTAAACAAAGCGATGATGCATGTTCTGCGTCAGTCGCCTTCCAACTGTCTTCACTACGAACATGTGCAGGGAAATCTTGATCTGCGAAAGCAAATCGCCAGACAAGCTTTCAATTTCGGAGGCGTGTTCACCGAGGATGACATCGTAGTGACTGCGGGAGCGGTGGAAGCTCTTTCGCTTTGTGTGAAGGCGGTAACGAAAGCCGGTGATGCGATCGCGATTGAAAGTCCAACATATCACGCCATCTTCCAGCTTATGGAAAGTTATGGATTAAAGGTTGTTGAAATTCCAACTGATCCGGTGACGGGTGCTGACCTGGATTATCTTGAAACGGCCATTGGGCGTTTTGATATTAAAGCCTGCCTTTTCGTAAATAACTTTAATAGTCCGTTGGGAAGTTGCATGCCCGATGCAAATAAGAAGAGACTGGTTGATATGCTTTCAAAACATGAGATTCCTCTGATTGAAGATGATATTTATGGCGAATTATACTTCGGGAAGACGAGGCCAAAGACATGTAAGACCTTCGATAAGAAGGGGCTCGTGCTTCACTGTTCTTCGGTCTCAAAGTCACTGGCGCCAGGATATCGAATAGGCTGGGCGATTCCGGGTCGGTTCAAGGACAGGATCATTCAATTAAAAAGAATGAGCACCGTGTCGACCAACACGCTGGCACAGGCTACTCTTGCAGAGTTTCTAAGCAATGGACGATTCGAACTTCATCTTCGCCACTTACGAAAGGCTCTGTACACACAATCGCTTCGATACATTCAGGCGATCTGCCAATATTTTCCCGAAGACACACGCATCACACGCCCGGAGGGTGGGTTTGTTTTATGGATTGAATTATCGCGGAAAATCAACACATTCAAATTGCATAAGCGTGCTTTAAAACATAATATCGGCATTGCACCCGGACAGATATTTTCTCCTCAGGGAAGATTCGAAAACTGTTTCAGAATCTCATTCGGATTGCCATGGAGTGAAGAGGTCGAAGATGGGATCAGGACAATAGGCAAGCTCATCCGGGAATACAAATAAGTTTTCCTGAGCGTTGGTACGAGTCACGGTGCAGGAGACTTTAATCAGGGTATTTCGCCCATTAGTAAAATTCAGCTCAGAGAGTTAGTTTGAATTTGTTAGATTTTGGGACAAATAAACCACCTATGCCATCACAACTTAACAGACGCGATTTTCTTTCCAGGGTCGGCCTTGGCGCCGCCGTTGCCGGGCTGCCTCTTTCTGCCTCCGCATTTGATTTACAAACTTCTCAAAAGAAACTGGGTATTGCCCTGGTGGGACTGGGGAGCTACAGTGAATTCAGACTTGCTCCTGCGCTTAAGGAAACAAAGAATATAGAGTTGCGCGGCATTGTGACCGGCACACCTCAAAAGGTTCAGAAGTGGAAATCACAGCATAATATTTCTGATCAGAACGTCTATTCGTATGAGACCTTCGATAAGATCGCCTCTAACAAGGACATCGATGTTGTGTACATCGCTTTGCCTAATTCAATGCACCATGAATTTGTGATCCGTGCTGCGAAGGCGGGGAAGCATGTGATCTGCGAGAAGCCTATGGCTGTGTCTGTGAAAGAATGTGAGGAGATGATTGCGGCATGCAAGAAAGCCAACGTGAGATTGTTCATAGGGTACAGGCTACATTTTGAGCCGTTTACGCAGGAAGCGATTCGGATTGGTCAGAAGAAGGAGTTTGGTGCCGTGAAGATTGTGCACAGTGAAATGGGATTCAAGATCGGTGATCCGACTCAATGGAGACTCAAGAAGGATCTTGCAGGTGGAGGAGCGATGATGGATGT
Organism: Bacteroidota bacterium; assembly: GCA_023431285.1. Taxonomy (GTDB): domain Bacteria; phylum Bacteroidota; class Bacteroidia; order Cytophagales; family Cyclobacteriaceae; genus Ohtaekwangia. The sequence continues at coordinate 3,732 of JAEYXN010000275.1, read as the reverse complement.
TGGAATCTATGCAATTCAGGGAGCTCGCTATAGCACTGGTGAAGAGCCAACTTTTGTGACTGCGCAGGAGTTCAAGACTGATCCGGTGAAGTTCAAAGAAGTGGATGAAACCATTCTCTGGCAGATGGAATTTCCGAGCGGCGCAGTAGCCAATTGTGTGACGACGTATGCGTCAGGCGTTGAACGGCTCCTGATCAGTGCGGAGCAGGGGTGGCTTGAACTCAGACCGGCGTTTGGATATGGACCTCTTAAGGGAAGTACTCACAAAGGACCACTCGATCTACCCGTGGTGAATCATCAGGCGTACCAGATGGATGGCATGGCGAAGTGTATTATCGAGAAACTGGAAACCACTGCCAGCGGTGAAGAGGGTCTTCGTGATATGAAAGTGATCGAAGCAATTTATCAGTCGATCAAGGAAGGCGGTAAGCGGGTTAAAGTTTAATCCTTTTTACAGAAACCTTTTCCGGCGGAGCTCTTCCGCAATCGGTGTAGCTGATCTTTATGTAAACTAAAATTACATAGGCACAGGAATTCAGTGTAGTGTTTTAACTTTGTTGAATGAATTCGCGTTGAGTAAGTGAATTCAAAAAAACAAAAATGAACACTACACAACTCCTGGGACTGGCTGCAGGCGCACTTACCACAACGGCATTTCTTCCGCAGGTTTTGAAGACATGGAAAACGAGGTCAGCGAAGGACTTATCGCTGGGCATGTTCACACTATTTTGCCTCGGCGTCGCGCTCTGGTTGGTGTATGGGATCATCGTCAGGGATATCCCGGTCATTGCGGCAAACCTTATCACTTTACTATTAGCTTCTGTCCTTCTTTTCTGGAAACTTCGCTGGCGCGATTAATGTATTGACGCCTGTTAGAGATCCCTCAATTTGACCAAAAATTTCTACTGGCTTGTCCGAGTCGACTGCTAACATTGAGCGGCTAAATATCATTTTCTGAAACTGTTGTTCTGAAAAAAGTTTCCGGTGAGTGAGAAAATCATCCCGAAGGTTCCTCTTTTTGAACATTGCTATACACAAAATATAACTCATCGACGATTCGTCATGGAGGTGCGTGAATTTGCTTTAGGTTGATAGGTGAATCCCGCCGTTTTGTCAAGATCTCAGGTTGGTATATGTATTGTTACACATGAAGGAGAAGGAGATCAGTGCAATGAAAAAGAAGACCAATAATAACAATCAGAGTCTGGACTTGATCACCACTGTTGATGTGCTGAACACATTGAGTGGTGGGATAAGCGAACCACAACAGAGTTCTCAGGAAACGGAGTTAGCCAGAGAGCTGCGATTTCGCGTACCTGGTGTGCATAAAGGTTCGATGAATGTTGAGATTCATAATAATCATCTAACAATATATTACTACATCAATATTGCTTCGTATGATAAGTTGGTGCAGGTTCCGCAGATAGTATACAATCGCGCGGTTCCTTACTACATCGACATAAGTAAAATACACGCCACGTTTGATGAGGAAGAGTTGGTGGTTTATATGCCTTTCAACAAACTTTCGAATGGGTATCACCGGAAAGTTAGAATAAACGAGAATTAACATGAGCGCTTGCCTTCGGGCAGGCGCTTCGTGTATTGGGACCGTTGTAAACAAAGAAAGCCTTCCATTCCGGAAGGCTTCATAATATTTCTTTCAAAAAAGAATCAGACTTTCACGTGACTCCAGTTTTCTCCGGTTTTGATCCGGTGAATCTGCATATCCGATACTTTGAAAAGTTTTGCAAGCGCCTTCAGGGTAGGTTGTTTTTTCGACTTGAACAGCGCAAGCTTGATTTTCTTCACTTTGTCCACAGTGAGCTTAGGACCTTCGTCGGGGTTCATCCGAACTAATACGTTTGGATCTCTCTTTGCGTGTTCAATCTGTTCCTCGTGCTTCACCCATTTCAGGTTGGAAGATTTGTTATTGTCTTTCCGGTGGTCGACGTGAATAACGAATTCATTTTTTGCGCTGCCTTGTCGGCAGAAGTATTCTGCGACGAGACGATGGATATAATAGTTCTGGCGGGTTTCTTCCCGACCGATAGTGATGCTGGGATATCCCTGGGTGAGACGTGGCTTAAGGATGTAGCCGTCTTCCATTTTTTCTTTGAAGCTGATAATTCTTCCTTTGTCGGAAACAGCATATCGCTTGGTTGTTGTTCCCTTCTTAAGGTCCAGCTCCTTCCATTTTTCACCTGAAAGGAATTTTACTTTCGACTGTTTAGATGTTGCCATATGATTGTTAGTGGGTAAAGGTTAAGGGTCTTCTTATGAGTTTAGGTTAACGTTGTATTGATAGAAACTGGTTAAGTCAGTCTGTTCGCCGAGGATGTATCGCTTTTCCTTCGTATGATCATACATTTCACCACTCGATGGGAACGCTATTTATTGCTTTACCCTTCCTTGGGCTGACGGTGGAAGTGTCTGTGATTAAGGGTTATGTGTAATAAAGTAAGGATAATTTTTGGTAACGGCCAAGTATTTAGCTAAAAAGGTGCTCGTTTCCTGCTCTTTTCGATTTTGAGCCCGTGGGTCATCTCTAACTAGAGGGGTATGGGTCGGGGCACGCCTAGGCTGCAAGTTGCGACGCCTTTCGGGGCTTACAACCTTCGGGGTACTGTTTAGATGAGTGATGGCTCGACCAGGATAATCCTGGACTGATCCTCCGCAGGTGAAAATCCAACCTCATAGCAGTAATACCTTGGACCATAAGGGGAGTCTTGCACACTAGTGACGTATGAGAAGTCGAACCCTCTTACTTTAAGTACCTCCCGGGGTACCTCTTTCTTTCCCTCTTCCACCAATTGACTTAATATTCTTCTGTTCTTTCCGAGAATATAATTCACACGGCGTACATACTCGCGGATCTCGGGCTTATTATTGTTATGGCACACACTTCGGCAGTAATCGGAGCAGAATTTTTTGTCTGCGCGACCTTTGATTGCGGTCCCACAGGTCAGGCATGACCTTGCGTTTTCTCCATTCATAATACAACTGTTTATCTTATACGAATACTGACGGATACTTTCGCAAGTATCCGGATAAAAACCGACTAGTCTTCGGCCCGCGTCGCATCTTCACGTCATAGTCGCGACTCAACGAAATAAACCATTTACCAATTAACGTTCAACTACCATGGCTAATCTAAGAAACAGCGTCCAGTTAATAGGACGGCTTGGCAAGGACCCCGATGTGAAGACTTTCGAAAAAGGGAAGAAGCTCGCCACACTCACACTTGCCACCAACGAAACGTATAAGAATCACAAAGGCGAAAAAATTCAGGATACACAATGGCACTCACTCGTGGTGTGGGGTAAGCTTGCAGATGTAGTTTCGAAATACCTGAAGAAAGGCAGTGAAATCGCCATTGAGGGAAAGCTTGTGCATCGCGCGTATGAGACTGGAAAGGGAGAGAAAAAGTATTTCACAGAGATCAATGTCAATGATCTTGTAATGCTTGGAGGGAAGTCTCATTCCGGCGATTAAGACCTGGACTGTGGTCCAAAAAGGAAGTCGGGATCGATGGGGTTTCGGCCCGACTTCCGCCTATTCCGGCCATCAAAATTGTCTGGATTTTTGATGGCACCCAGGTTCATTTTGTGCATGGACGATATGTCATTTTATCCGGAAATGCTCATCACACCATTTCTCAGTAATGACCTTGGCTGTCCTTCACTCTTCCTATACGAAACCTATACGGATCCTTCGGTCTGCGTAGCTTCAGGT
>JAEYXN010000254.1 GCA_023431285.1 Bacteroidota bacterium | reverse complement strand
GAGTGAACGGGAAGAACTGGATGATTTTATTGCAACGAAGGGGTTACACGTAAAAATGTTACTCAATACACACTGCCACATCGATCATGTGCTGGGGAACTGGCATGTGAAAAACAAATATGGGGTGAAGCTCCTCCTACATCAGAAGGACGAAGTTGTGCTCAAAGCGATAAAGGTGTACGCTCCTTCTTATGGAGTTTTTGATTACCAGGAGACTGAAGCGGATGAATATCTCGATGAATCCCGGCCAGTCCGTTTTGGAGATCAGGAGTTCGCCGTGCTGTTCGTCCCGGGCCACTCCCCCGGTCATGTTGCATTTTATGATGGTAAGTCTAAGCAGTTAATCGGAGGTGATGTTCTTTTTTATAACAGCATTGGACGCACCGATCTGCCGGGAGGTCACCATCAAACGCTGATCGACAGTATTCATAACAAACTCTTCACTTTGCCAGACGACGTCGTTGTGTTTCCCGGACATGGACCGGAGACAACAATAGGTTTTGAGAAAAAAACCAATCCATTTTGCGCTATTCGATAAGGTCACCTACATCCTCTCCAAAGGCTGGTGTTGTTATTCTGCGCAAGACTGGGCTAATTTGCATATGATCCGACAACTGCCCAATTTCCTGACATGCTGCAACCTGATCTGCGGGTGTTTTGGGATTGTTTTTTTACTGGAAGACCGCTCCGTTCCTGCTGCATATTTCGTTTGGGCATCTTGCGTTTTTGACTTTTTCGACGGATTTGCTGCCCGGATGCTAAAGGTGTCATCTCCAATCGGAAAAGAGCTGGATTCACTCGCCGATGTAGTAAGCTTTGGCGTCCTGCCGGCTATGGTGATGTACAAGATGATCGGCGCGTCTTCGGACAGTAATGTGTTGCCTTATCTCGGATTTATGATAGCTGCATTCTCCGCTCTACGGTTGGCGATCTTTAATCTGGATACCCGTCAGTCCGATTCATTCATCGGATTGAACACTCCGGCAAATACATTGTTCATTACCTCTCTCCCATTGCTACCCGCGCACATAGGGGGATGGTTGTTTCAGGAATGGATACTAGTCCTCATCACGGTGGTATTCTCACTCTTACTCGTATCCCCGATTGAGTTCTTCGCCCTGAAGTTCAAAGATTTCTCGTGGAGAAATAACAAATTGAGGTTTACATTTCTTGCCTTATCCGTATTACTGATCATCCTGCTGCAATTTTCGGCGATTCCTCTTATCATACTATTATATCTTGGAATGTCGTTATTAGGCCGCGCCCTGGACCAAAAAACCTGACTTTGAGAAGATTCGCCCTATATATCGTTTTCATGATGACCGGCATTCAGGTGAATGCGCAGTCGGTTTTGAGCGCGGGGACGTGGTACAAGATTGCTGTCGAAAAGAACGGTGTATACAGGATTGGTTATGACGAACTGGGACGGATGGGGTTCAACGTTCGTAGTGTTGACCCAAAGACAATCCAGATCTTCGGTTATCCTGCCGGAATGCTTCCTCAGCCAAATTCAACTCCCCGCCCTGACGACCTTGTCGAACTTGCAATTCATGTCGAAGGGGAAGGAGATGCATCATTCGATCGAAACGATTATATTCTTTTTTATGCGCAGGGACCAGATCGAACAAGCTTCCGTCATCAGAACAAGACTTTCTTTATCGAAAAGAATCTATACAGTGATAAGAACTTCTACTATGTGACCGCAGGCACTTCGGAAGGAAAACGAAACAATGTAATTGATGCAGGTAGCGGAGGTCAACCGATAAAAACTTATCACGATTTTGTTGTCCATGAAACGGATCGCGTAAACATTCTCCGCTCGGGCCGGGAATGGTTCGGAGAAAACTTTGATCTGAATACACAACAATCTTTCGATTTTGACATTTCAGGGATCACAGAAGGATCTGATCTGAAGATAGTTTCGGAAGTGATGAGCGAATCTTTCAATCCATCATCATTTGATATCTCACTGAATGACGTTTTAGTTTCAAATCAGGCTGTGCCAGTAGTTCCCGACTCACCGTATGCGGCAAGAGGAAGAATCAAACGTGACACCACCACCGTGAATGCTTCATCGATATCTGCGTCGACAAAAATCAGGCAGTCGGTCCGTTATAATTTCAAACGCGCTGCCAGCCGTCGCTCCATCGGCTACCTCAACTTTTTCTCATTGCATTTTGAACGTCGGCTTGAAATGCAAAACGGTCAGATCATTTTTCAAAACGGAAATGCGACTGATGGGAGTTATCGATTCTCGATAGACAAGTTCTCTCCCTCAGACAGAATCTGGGACATCAGCGACCCGTTCAACTCAGCAACACTGCACTTCATTAACACTAATGGATCAGCTGAATTCTCGCGGGATGCCGGACAAACACCAAATACGTTTGTTGCTTTTGCCTCCAAGGCGCCAGCACCTGAGATGGTAGGAAAAGTCATCAATCAAAATCTTCGTGGAATGTCTGTTCCAGACCTTCTGATTGTTTGTCACCCGGACTTCTTAGCGGAAGCGAACCGACTTGCTTCCCATCGCAATTCGTTTAATCATTTGGACGTTGCCGTGGCCACCACTGAGCAAATTTACAATGAGTTCTCTTCGGGCAGACAAGACGTTTCAGCTATTCGTGATCTCGCGCGATCGCTTTATCTCAGGAATCCTTCGAAGCTGAAGTCTCTTTTATTGATTGGAAAATCTTCTTATGATTATAAGCAACGGATAGAGCCCAACAGGAATTTTGTCCCCACATACGAATCGCGAAACTCTCTCCTTCCTTTAGAGACATATTCTTCTGACGACTACTTCGCTTTCCTGGAAGAGGACGAAGGTGAATGGAACGAATCTAATTTCAGCTCGCATACAATGGACATTGGCGTGGGCAGGCTTCCTGTGAAAACGCGTGAAGAAGCATCAAGAGTGGTCGATAAACTTATCCATTATGATCTTGCCACCAAGACTTTGGGGCGTTGGCGGAAGGATATCGTTTTCGTCGCAGATGACGGAAGTAATACTGATGGTTTTTCATCCGTTCATCAGTCACAGGCAAATTCCATGGCGGAGAATATTGAACTGAATAATCGGCATTTTAATACCCGGAAGATTTTTCTCGGCACATATTCGAAAAATGTATCTCCCAACGGCGAGACTGCTCCTGCAGCGAATCGTGACATTATGGGAGAATTCAGTGATGCTCTGATCATCAATTATACTGGTCACGGCTCCGAAAAACTATGGGCGGATGAACGCATTCTCACTGAAGAAGATATTATCTCTCTAAAGAACAGGACATATCCGTTCCTTGTGACAGCCACGTGCGAATTCGGCAGACACGACGATCCAAAAGAGATCTCTTCCGCAGAGCTTACTTTATTGCAGCGCAACGGTGGGAGTATTGGTCTGGTGACTACTGCCAGGCCCGTCAATTCAAGTACAAATTTCGAGTTAAATCAGGCTTTCTACGATGCTTTTTTCACTCGTGAGTCCGGGGAGTGGAGAACTATTGGCGAGGTGGTCCGGCATACTAAGAACAACAGTACCAGTGGTGTTGCCAATCGGAATTTTTCTCTTCTGGGCGATCCATCTATGACGCTGGCGGCACCTCGTCAGAATATAGAGGTTGATCAAATCAAAACTGTCAGCGGTTCGGATACATTGAAGGCCCTTTCGCATGTGGTGGTGCGGGGACGTATTCTTAAGCATGACGGGTCCATTGATCTTGATTTTTCAGGAGTAATCGAAGCAACCCTTTTCGATAAGCAAACGAAATTTCAAACCATCGGTAAGAATAATCCGGCATTCAAGTATTCACAATGGTTTAACCCTCTTTTTCGCGGAGAGGCCACAGTGCAGGAAGGTTCTTTTGAATTGACATTCATCATGCCCCGAAACATTGCGTACGAAGTCAACCATGGAAAGTTAAGTCTCTATGCTTCGGATAAGGAGCGCAACGTAGATGCTACCGGCGCTGCAAACAGTTTCAAGATCGGACAGAGCGAACCAAATCCTCCGACTGATAATACGCCTCCACAAATACAGGCCTTCATGGAAGAGACTTCTTTCAGGGATGGCGCGACCGTTGGTTCTAACACCACCCTGCTGGTGCGGATCCAGGATGAAAGTGGTATTAATGTGTCCAATTATGGCATTGGGAATACGATGATGGCAATACTGGATGACGAAGAGACCTTTCTCATCAATGAACATTTTTCCGCGGATATCGATGACTTCACACGTGGATGGGTCCGCTTTCCGATGTATGGGCTGACCGAAGGGAAACACACGTTAACCGTGAAGGCATGGGATGCTTACAACAACCCGGCTGAAACGACGATAACGTTTCGTGTCAGCAGCGAGAATGGGCTGGCTCTGCTTGATGTCGGAAACTTTCCCAATCCTTTCGATTCCCAGACCACCGTGTTCTTCACGCATAACCGGCCCGGAGACGAATTATTGGTGAATCTTTCGATTGTGAACGCGACCGGTATAGAGATTATTAGTTATACCGTAAGCGTTCCGGAAAGCCCCTTTCGGGTGAATTTGCTTGATTTGGGCAATGAGAGCGGTTTTGGAAAAAAACTAGCCCCGGGCCTATACTTTGCCCGCTTCAAAATCCGTTCAGTTACCGACGGGTCGGAAAGTACGGGAGTAGCAAAACTTATTGTGGCAAATTGATTATTTTTAAACTTTAGAAAAGAATTTGATGAAACTCCTTTCCATCGCCCTTCTCTTCTCGTTTCCGACGATATTGTTAGCCCAGGTTACCAACCCCGGTACGCTTCTGGGTCAGGAGCAGGCGATTACCACTGCTGTCCCCTTTCTTGTAATCTCTCCTGACGCGAGACATGCCGGCATGGGCGACGTTGGTGTGGCAACCTCTCCTGATGCGAACAGCGCATATTGGAACCCTGGTAAGTTGTCGTTCATCGACAAGAAATATGGCGGAAGCCTTTCCTACACTCCATGGCTCGGGAAGATCATCAATGATATGGACATCGTATACCTTTCTGGTTTTTTTAAACCGACAAGGGAACAGGCCATTGGTCTTGCGATCAAATATTTTGACATGGGTGAAATCAGCTTCCGCGACGGCCAAAATGATCCGATCGGTGATTTTAATCCGCGTGAATTTTCCTTCGATGCTACTTACTCCAGAATGCTCACAGAAGAGCTTGGTCTGGGTGGAACAGTAAAATACATTTATTCCAATCTGACAGGAGCATTCAGTTCCGGTGGCCTTGACGCAAAACCTGGGCATAGTGTGGCTGCTGACGTTGGAATCTATTATAACAAGCTGATCAAAAGAAGCGCCCGCGATTCCTACTTTTCTTTAGGAGCTTCCATCTCCAACATCGGCGCAAAAATCTCTTACACAAACCGCGACAACGAAGATTTTCTCCCTACTAACCTCCGACTTGGTACTGCCTATACAACGGAACTTGATCAATATAACAAGATCACTTTTGCTCTTGATTTTAATAAATTGATGGTTCCTACGCCTCCGGAAGACCCCGATGAAACTTTGCTGGGTGGCATGTTCGGCTCATTCAGCGATGCTCCTACTGGTGCCCGCGGTGAGCTCAAGGAAGTGATGGTATCCGCGGGAATGGAGTACTGGTACAATGATACCTTTGCTGCACGCCTGGGCTACTTTAATGAAGCGAGGGAAAAAGGAAACAGGAAATACATGACGGTCGGTGTCGGCTTTCGCAAGAACTCTTTTGGCATCGACGTAGCGTATCTGGTACCCACTAATAAGCGCGATCACCCTCTCGCAGAAACCATTCGTTTCTCACTGCTGTTTCAAATCCGGGAAACACTCAGAGATCGCGACGAAACTGTAACAGACTAATGCTCGACCGTACAATCGCTCCTGCGTTCCACAAGAACAGCAGCCTGGATATTCTTGATGCCAATGTAACTGAACTTCCGAATGGGATCCGAACCTTCGCGATTGCCGGTGGTCAACAGGAAGTAATCAAGATCGAAGTTATTTTTCGAGGTGGAAGATGGTTTGAAAGAAAAACAGGGTCATCTCATTTTGCTGCGAGCCTCATCAATAAAGGAACTTCTTCCAAGAGCAGCTTCGACATTGCCAGGATATTTGATTTGTACGGTGCACACCTCGAGGTAAATCCCGGACTTGATGTCGTTTCTGTTGCGCTTTATTCATTAACAAAAAATCTCAGCCCGGTGCTTGATCTTCTGATCGAGCTTGTCAACGATGCATCTTATCCGGAAAAAGAACTGGTCCAATCCAAATCTATTTTCCTTCAGAATCTTGAGGTAAACAACGAGAAGACAAGCTTTCAGGCAGCTAAGCTTTTTCGTAAGAGTTTGTTTGGTCAGGCGCATCCGTACGGAAAGGAGCTTGACGAAACTGTTTCAGACCTCACAACGGCCGATCTCAAAGATCATTTCAATACATGTTTTCATGATCTGTTCGTTTTGATCTCCGGAAAGATTTCCTCCGCGAATCTCAATGTCATCAATGATTCATTCGCAGGAGTTGGACTGACAACGGCTGCGGCACCCGCTCATGAATTTTCGCCGGCAAAACCATCGCGCGTTTACGTTGAAAAGGAAGGAAGCGTCCAGTCTTCGTTGAGGGTTGGGAAACGCTTCATCGGACGCAGCCACCCGGATTATTTCGACGTTCTTCTTCTCAATCATATTCTCGGAGGATATTTTGGGTCGCGGTTAATGAAGAATATACGCGAGGAAAAAGGATTTACCTACGGCATTTATTCCTCCGTTCATACTCTTTCGTTCGACAACTACCTCACCATTGGCGCGGACGTAAACCGGGAAAATCTCGACCAGACATTTGAAGAGATCCAACTTGAAATGAGAAGACTCAGAGACGAAAGAATTTCAAATGAAGAACTGAATACAGCCAGAAATCACTTCATCGGAAGTTTGCAGTCCGAGATCACTACGCCGTTTTCGCATGCTGATAAATGGAAGAATCTACTCCTGTTTAATCTTCCGCGGGATTATTATACCATGCTTGTGAGCAGAATCGAATCGCTCACTGACAAAGATCTCATGGCTGCCGCCGACAAATACTACGGTGAAGGAAGCTTTTACGAGATTGCCGTAGGCTAATTCTTTGCACGTTCTACTGCCACTCCCACCGAGATTATTCCCTGAAGAGTATCTGTGCGCATGAATTGCTGAAGTCGCAATGTATACGGTCCGCTGCGCTTAAATTGATAGTTGCTCAGAATCGAAAGCTGGTGATCGTAAAGATCTCCAAGCCCTGTTTTCCCCAATGGTTTCCCCGACTTCGGGTCGAATAAGAAATCCTGAAGCAATCCTGAATGATGATTCGTCCCTGATGTGTCGGCCAGTGTGTAATTCACAAAAAGTCTGGAGAAGGGATAGTGTGTTGAATTCCGCAAGTTCAGGAAAACATTATAACGGCTCAGGGTATCTGTAATGTCAATCTCGAATTTGACCGTGTCATTGAGCAGCCAGTATCGTTGGTCGAAATCTGTAAACTCCTGGTATACCTTACCATCACCACACCGTGAGAGCAACAGCACCGTTGCGATGCATCCAAGAACAGCGCTTAGCCTCATGGTTGTGGACCTTGTTTAGGTTTGTTATTTCCTCTCGGATTTGGTCCATGTGGGCGCTGATTCTGCGGGCCCTGCTTAGGATTACCCTGCCCATGACGTGGCTTATTTTGTTGCCCGCGCTGTTGTTGTGGATTCTTATTTTGGTTCTGTGGCCGCGGAGTCTGACCTTCATTGGTCGCAGGACCCTGACCTGTGTTTCCACCCTGAGGACGTTTCTTCTTTCTTTTCTTTGACTTGCTCTTGAACTTCTTATCCATCCGGTCAAGATCACTGTTCAAAGGCTCAGACGCGGGTTTCTCTTCTACCTGATCGATATCAAGAGTTGCGGGCTTACGACCCTCGCGATTCATTCTAAGGATGTGGTTCACCCTCTCAATGTTCAGAGGATACCAGGTATTCTCTTCTGTAAATCCGAACCACATGATTTTACGGAAGATGTCAGTCTTCTGAAGCGTGGCCTCACCGCGCTCAGTAAGAAGCGGTCCCTCAATCTTAGGGATATCTTCCAGCGCTTCCATATAAGTCTCAAGCTCGTAGTTGAGGCAGCACTTCAATCTGCCGCACTGGCCGGAGAGCTTGCTTGGATTCAGGGAAAGATTCTGATAACGCGCAGCGCTTGTTGCCACGTTTTTGAAATCGCTGAGCCATGTTGCGCAGCAGAGCTCACGTCCGCACACTCCGATACCTCCAAGTCTACCCGCCTCCTGACGCAAGCTTATCTGACGCATCTCTACACGGATCTTAAATTCTCCTGCGAGAATCTTGATCAGTTCGCGGAAATCCACACGGTCATCCGCAGAATAGAAGAAAGTTGCCTTTGTATTATCGGCCTGATATTCGATATCGGAGAGCTTCATTTCGAGCTTCAGATCCCTGACGATCTCGCGGGTTCTGTAGAGTGTCGGAAGTTCTCTTTTCTTTACTTCTTCAAACTTTTCGAGATCCTTCTGATGAGCGATTCTGTAAATCTTACGGATCTCATCATCATCGGCGATCTTCTTCTTCTGCATCTGGAGCCGGACCAGTTCTCCCTGCAGCGAAACATATCCAATATGGTGTCCGTTGGGGACCTCGACGACAACGGCATCGCCAGTCGTCAGATTAAGATTATCACTGTTTCGATAAAAGTCTTTTCGGCCATTCTTAAAACGGATTTCAACAATCCTGAAACGATCCTGCACCGGCATATCCATATTTGACAGCCAGTCGAATACATTCATTTTGTTACATCCGCCTGTGCCGCAGGCTCCATTATTCTTACATCCGGCAGTTGTGCCGTTTTTCGTTGTTCCACATGCGCACGCCATGGCGTTTCTATATTTTATAATTAAGTAGATCCTGCGCGATATCTTTTCTATAGTGGAACCCATCCCAGGAAATATCACCGGCAACTTTGTATGCGTTGCTTCTGGCTTCCTCAAGAGAACGTCCTCTACCAGTAATCGCGAGTACGCGTCCTCCGTCTGTTACAACGGTATCGTTAAGCGCCTTCGTCCCCGCGTGAAAGACCAGCGCATTCTTGTCATTTTGAAGGCCAGCGATCTGCTTGCCTTTCTCGTATGCCTCGGGATACCCCCCTGAAACCATTACAACGGCAGCAGCATACTCCTCATCCGCCTGAACGGTCTTGCCGTTGAGTTCACCCTTAGCCGCAGCCACGAGCAATTTCAGTAAGTCATTTTTGATGCGTGGCAGGACTGCCTGTGTTTCAGGGTCGCCCATCCGCGCATTGTATTCGATCACAAAAGGTTCGCCTCCGATGTTCATCAACCCAATGAAGATGAAACCACAGTAGTCTATACCTTCCCTTTGAAGTCCGGTTATTGTGGGCTTGACGACCTTTTCTTCAACCCTTTTCATGAACGCCTTGTCGGCAAATACGACTGGCGATACTGCGCCCATTCCTCCGGTGTTCGGTCCTTTGTCCCCATCGCCTATGCGCTTATAATCTTTTGCTTCCGGCAGAATGACATAATCCTTACCGTCAGTGAGTACAAACACAGAAAGCTCAATTCCATTCAGAAACTCCTCAATGAGAACCTTAGCGCTGGCCTCACCGAACTTCTGGTTCACTAACATCTCCTCGATTGTCTCCCGGGCTTCCGCCTGCGAAAGACAAATGATCACACCCTTTCCTGCCGCAAGACCATCCGCCTTCAGAACGATTGGCGGCTTACATTCCTGGATATATTGAAATGCGTCCTGTACATCCCCGACAGTGAATGTCCTCGCTTTCGCTGTAGGCACGTTATTGCGTACCATAAACTGCTTGGAGAAATCCTTGCTGCCCTCGAGTTGCGCTCCGGTTTTACCGGGACCAACCAGAAGAATATGCTTCAGATCGCTACGATCTTCAAAGTAATTCCTGATCCCTTTCACCAGGGGTGCTTCGGGGCCCACGAGTACAAGACCGATCTCATTGGAAAGACAAAACTCCGCGATTGCGGGGAAATCATCCATGGCAATGGCGACGTTCTCCGCCACCTGACGGGTTCCACCATTTCCTGGAGCGACATATAGCTTATTACATAGGGTACTTTGCCGGATCTTCCATGCAAAAGCATGCTCTCTTCCGCCGTTCCCTATTATCAGTACATTCATCAGTGAGTTCCGATAGTTAAACCCCAAAGATAGCCGGCAAATCCATTAAATAAAATGGGGTTAATGTCCGCTGAAACGCGGTTTTACCAACAGGTAGCAAGAAGAAACGTGACCGGTTTGATCACGTTTCCTTTCAATTAGTTTGCGTATTCCGACAAGAACTTAATCCTCATCAGTCGAATCTCTTCTTCAGAGTAGCCGGAAATTGAGGGATCCTGGAGCGCGACGTCGAGGCTGTCGCTTTCAGCATTCATGAAGTAATCCTGGATGTCTTCCTGTTTGTGAGGATCAAGCACCTGATCAATGTAGTAGTTCAGGTTCAGCTTGGTGCCCGAGAAGCAGATGTTCTCGATTTCAGTAAGCATGTCCTCGAACGACAAGTTGATCGTTTCTGCTATCTCCTCAAGATCGACTTTGCGGTCGATCTGCTGAATAATAAAGATCTTGGTCTTCGATTTATTTACCGACGACTTCACCACCACGTCGTTGGCGGTCTCTATGTCGTTCTCATCGACATATTGTTTGATGGCCTCAATGAACTCTTTTCCAAACTTGTTCACCTTACCCATACCCACACCGTTAACCTGCGCGAGGTCGTCCTTCGACGTAGGGTAGGTTGTGGCCATCTCTTCCAGTGACGGATCCTGAAAGATCACGTACGGAGGAAGATTTTTTTCTTTGGCAATCTTCTTCCTGAGATTCTTAAGAATTTCGAACAGCTTATCGTCGTACGATTTTCCGGCGTTCGTTGGTCGTTCGGATGATTCCTCCTCTTCATCGATCTCCGTTGTAAAATCGTGATCACGCGCGAGCTCAACCTCATAAGGGTCTTTCAAGAACTTTTCCCCTTTGCTGGAAACTTTCAGCGCCCCGATGTTATCAATATCTTTTTCAAGAAACTGATAGATCAATGCCTGGCGAATGACCGACTTCCAGTAATCGGAATCTTCATCAGCTCCCTTGCCATAAACTTCAAGGTCGAAGTGGCCGTAACTCTTCACGTATTCGTCTTCAACGCCACGGATCACATGAACAAGGTGGCCAAGTCCGAAACGCTCATTGGTAAGTTTCGCCGCCTTAATTGCGAGCATGATCGCATCAGTTCCGTCGAAACGTTCACGAGGGTGAACGCAGTTGTCGCACATCCCGCAATTCTCCTGCATGTATTCTTCACCGAAATAATGCAGCAGCTGTCTGCGTCGGCAAACAGGAGACTCCGCATAATACTCCATCTCCTGCAGAAGAATACGCGCGTTCTCTCTCTCCTGAACAGGCTTGTCCTTGTTAAACTTCTCAAGCTTGTTCAAATCATTATGACTATAGAACATCAAACAGAGTCCTTCAAGTCCGTCTCTTCCGGCGCGTCCGGTTTCCTGGTAATATCCTTCCAATGATTTGGGAACATCATAGTGAACGACAAAGCGCACATCTGGCTTATCGATACCCATTCCGAATGCAATTGTGGCGACGATGATATCCACTTCTTCATTGAGGAAGTCATCCTGATTTCTCATCCGCACATCCGGATCGAGACCAGCATGATAAGGTGCTGCTTTAAAACCGTTAACATTCAGAAGCTGTGCTATCTCTTCAACCTTTTTTCTGCTGAGGCAATAGATGACACCTGACTTTCCTTTATGGTCTTTCAGAAATTTAATGAGCTGTTTCTTTGTCTCTTTTTTCGGCCTTACTTCATAGTAGAGGTTCTTCCGATTGAAAGAAGAGATAAAGACATCGGCTTCCTCCATCTGGAGGTTTTTCTGAATGTCGATTTGAACCTTTGGTGTAGCTGTGGCGGTAAGTGCGATGACCGGCATGTTCCCCAGATTCTGAATCATCGCTTTAATGCGTCTGTACTCCGGCCTGAAGTCATGGCCCCATTCTGAGATACAGTGAGCTTCATCAATGGCGACGAACGAAACGTTTACCTTTTTTAGAAACTCTATCGTCTCTTCTTTATTCAGCGACTCAGGAGCAACGTAGAGTAATTTCACTACGCCGTTCATACAGTCTTTCTTGAGCCTTGTGATTTCTCCTTTGCTGAGTGTTGAATTCAGGAACCGGGCGTTCACGCCATAAGCGTTCATTTGATCAACCTGATTTTTCATCAGGGCAATGAGAGGTGATATTACTATTGCAAGTCCATCTCTCATCATTGCAGGGAGCTGGTAGCACAATGACTTGCCAGCGCCGGTGGGCATAATTACGAATGTATTTTTTCCGTCCAGCAGGTTCCGGATGATCAATTCCTGATTCCCCCTAAACTGGCTATATCCGAATATCTCCTTTAATCTCTCCTTTAGAGCATCTTTCTCTTCTACCAACATCTTGTGTTTTGATAAAAACCTAAATATGTATCTTTGTTACTCTCTCAAATCTTATTTTCAAAAGGAATTGAATTTAGTAAAAAATATCAAAAAAATCGCGCGCGACGTTTTATTAAATGAATCGCGGGCGATAGAAAACCTGACAAATTTTATTGACGAAAATTTTGAAGCTTGCGTCAACGAAATATATTCTGCCAAAGGTCGTGTAGTCATTACAGGTATTGGCAAAAGCGCCATTATTGCAAATAAAATTGTCGCGACTTTAAACTCCACTGGAACACCCGCAGTGTTCATGCATGCAGCTGATGCGATCCACGGTGATCTCGGCGTAATACAAAAAGACGACATTGTAATTTGCATCTCTAAAAGTGGTAATACACCAGAAATAAAGGTTTTAGTTCCGCTACTCAAACGAAGAGGTTCAAAGCTTGTTGCTTTAATTTCGAACACAAATTCGTACTTGGCAAAGCAAGCCGATTTCGTGCTTAATGCAACGATTGCAGAAGAAGCTTGTCCTCACAACCTTGCTCCGACAACAAGTACAACCGCTCATATCGCGATGGGCGACGCGCTCGCTGTTTGCTTACTGGAGATGCGTAATTTCTCCTCACGCGATTTTGCGGAGTTTCATCCTGGCGGAGCCTTGGGGAAACAACTTTACCTGAAAGTATCGGACATTTATGCGAATAATCAGCTCCCGGTCGTAGCGCCCGAAGCCTCGGTTCACGACGCAATTCTGGAGATTTCATCGAAACGCCTGGGGTGCACCGCCGTGGTCGGGGCGGATAATAAGCTGCTGGGAATCATTACCGATGGGGACCTTCGCAGAATGCTTCAAAAAAATACTAATATTGCGGACTTGCGAGCAGCGGACATTATGACCCGCTCACCGAAAGTCATTCAAAAGGACGAATATGCGGTGAAAGCGCTTCATGTCATGCAGCAAGGCAGTATTACTCAGTTGGCAGTGGTAGACGATGAGAAGCTTCTTGGTTTTGTACATCTCCACGATCTTCTCAAGGAAGGCATCGTCTGAGATTGCTAATAGAATTTGAACGCACTTACGCTTTGACCTTAATGAATAAAAATCTCTTTGTAGTATTAATGGCCGGGGGCGTAGGAGTGCGCTTCTGGCCTTACAGCCGGAACTCAAAGCCAAAGCAATTCCTGGATGTCCTCGGGACAGGGAAAACACTTCTACAGTCAACCTACGACCGGTTTATTCCGCTTTGTCCTCCTGAAAATATCTACGTCGTCACACATGAGGAGCATGCCCAGCTTGTTCGCGAACAGCTCCCTCAGTTAAGCGAAAGTCAGATCCTGGCGGAACCCATGCGCAAGAACACTGCAGCATGTATCGCCTATTCAAGCTACGTCATTACGAAAAAGAATAAAGATGCCGTGATCGTGGTATCACCGTCAGACCATCTTATTCTTAAGGAAGACGAATTTCAGGATATCATCCGCAAGGCCGCGGATCAGGCAAAAAGCCAGGACAAACTGATCACTCTTGGAATTCAGCCTACCCGACCGGAGACGGGTTACGGGTATATCCAATATCATACAGAAAAGGCTTTTGCCAAAAAGGTGAAGACCTTCACCGAGAAGCCTGAGCTTTCGCTGGCGAAGAAGTTTCTCGAGAGCGGCGACTTCGTCTGGAACTCCGGAATCTTTATTTGGGGGGTCACCGCCATCATCAATGAAATTCACCAGCACCTGCCGGAGATGGCGGAAGTGTTCGACGAAATTCAACAGAAGTTGGGTACCAGCGAGGAACGCGAAGCAATTCATACGGCTTACCCGCAATGCAAGTCGATCTCTATCGACTACGGTATCATGGAGAAGGCGCGTAATGTGTACGTTTGTCTTGGCAACTTTACCTGGTCAGACCTTGGGTCTTGGGGCTCAATCCATGAAATCTCACCGAAGGACGAGAACAACAATGTTGTAAGTGCCAACGCGCTGATCTACGAATCGCGAAACTGTATCATCAAAGGATCTGCGGATAAGCTTATCGTTGCGCAGGGATTGAATGGCTATCTGGTGGGCGAATTTGGCAACGTGATCATCGTGTGTGAGAAAGACAAAGAGGAACAGTTCAGGCGGTTCGTCAACGACGTGAAGAACAAACCGAACGCATCTGACTTTGTCTGACGTCAGCGAAAACTGAAACTTCTTTCGATTAGCCTACACCCTGTTGATTTATTGTCAGCCCGATACCTATCTTTCGGGTTAAACCCTCCCTTATGATCGCATTTCTCAGAGGAAGACTGGTGCATCGCGAGCCCGGCCACGTTGTAATAGATGTTAACGGAATCGGTTACCAGGTAATAATCTCTCTTCAGACATACTCTGCTATCAAAGAGCAGGAAAACATTCATCTGTTCACCCACCTCACTATTAGGGAGGATGCTCATATTCTTTTCGGTTTTTCCGGAGAAGAGGAAAAAAGGCTCTTCCAACAGCTTGTCTCAGTAAATGGTGTTGGACCGAGTACAGCAATCGTGATGCTTTCTTACATGAACAGCACGGAGTTGAAACAGGCCATTGTCCGCGAGGATGCTGCGTCGCTCCAGGCGATAAAAGGTATCGGAGGGAAAACGGCTCAACGGGTGATCATCGAACTCAAGGATAAACTCAAAAAAGAAAACTGGGAAGATGCACATTCGCCTATTTCAGCAGGCGCTCACAATACCGTCAGGAAAGAAGCGTTATCTGCTTTGCTTACGTTGGGTTTGCCTAAAGCGATGGCCGAGAAAAGTATCGATACGGTCCTGAAAAAATCAGGAAATACTATTACCTTGGAAGATTTGGTGAAACAAGCATTGAAGAATGCCTGAGTAGTTGGCTATTCCGGTGTACCACGGCAGCAAAGTACATCCCTCTATTGATTTATTGATACTTAAACTTAAGCTTGGTTGAACGTATTTATAAAGAAGAATTCTTTTTGCGTAAGGCTTTGCCAGTTTTTATTTTTTAGTCTTAGCCTCTGCATCTTCCCTAACGAAGCTTTAGCACAACGTCAGGACTCTACCGCTGTATCCGCACGGGATTCTATTAGCAACCAGCCTTACTCCCCTTCACGCCGACCTACGTTCAGACCCCGCGACAGGTATGGTGATCCGTTCTCAAACACTACACCGGAGTCGCCCCTGTTTTTGAAAGATCCGTCGCGGATGAAAGTTGATGTGGAGATTGATACTTCCGGGAATTATACGATCTACGAAAAAATCGGCGAGCTCAATTACAGACCTACCTCCAGCATGTCGCTCGAGGAGTTTAAGCAATATCAGGATCGGCAGATACTCAAAAATTATTGGCAGACTCGCTCCCGCGCGCAGGATGGCGAGAGTGCAGTTGCCGGGCGCGGCCTCATCCCTAAGATATTTGTTAGTCCTGTGCTGGATCGGATTTTCGGAGGGAGCTATGTGGAACTCGTTCCCCGGGGGTTTGTCACGTTAGACTTTGGTGCGCAATTCCAAAGAATCAACAATCCATCCATCCCTCTGCGCCAGCAACGAAATGGTGGTTTTGAATTCGATCAGCAAATTAACATGAGCGTGGTCGGAAAGGTGGGTGAGAAACTTGCCGTCACCGCGAACTTTGATAACAATAACTCCTTCGATTTTCAGAATAACATGAAAGTCGAATACACCGGTTTCAAAGAAGACATCCTGCAGAAACTTGAAATCGGCAATGTCAGTTTGCCGCTGAACAATACACTGATTCAAGGCGCCCAAAACCTCTTCGGTATCAAGGCGCAGCTTCAGTTTGGAAAACTTAACGTCACTACCATTGCCACCACACAACGCGGCAAGACGTCAAGTCTGGATATCGGCGGCGGCGGACCCGGTGGTGGCGGGCAGGGAACACCTTTCCAATTGATCGCCTCCCAGTACGACGAGAACCGTCATTTTTTCCTTAGTCACTTTTTCCGGGACAACTATAATGATTGGGTAAAGACCACACCACAAATTATCTCCGGCGTGTACATCACACGTGTTGAAGTGTACATCGTAAATCGTACAAGTGAAACGACAACGTTGCGAAATCTTGTCGGACTTATGGATCTTGGTGAAAGCTCCAGAGTTTATCGTAAGGATCTGCAATTAACAGTTGGACCTGCAGATAATAATACCAACAACATCTGGACATTGATCGGGGCTACCAACAAAGACAATCCTGCCGATCGCGATGTCGATAACATTGTGACGAGATTGGAAGGTCTCGGATTCAAGAATGGGGTCGATGCAGAAAAGATTACTGGGGCACGTAAGCTCTCCTCAAGTGAATATTCGGTACACCCCTTGCTAGGATACATTTCGCTTTCGCGGAAACTTCAGAATGACGAAGCCCTGGCCGTCGCGTACGAGTATACCTACCGTGGTAAGGTGTACAAGGTTGGGGAGCTTACTGAAGACTACGGAAAGCTTCCCGAAGATGCAGTTATCTATCTGAAGTTGCTGCGTCAAAGAAACTTGTCAACCGTTCTAAAGACCCCTAACTGGGATCTCATGATGAAGAACATCTATTCATTGACGGGTGGACAATTCAGTCAGGAAGGATTTCAATTGCGTGTGATTTACAAAGATGACGCTTCAGGTATCGACAACCCGAACTTACAGGAACCCGCGTTCAAGGATAGTCCGCTCATCCGGGTGTTCGGACTTGATCGTCTCAACCCTGTTAACGACCCCCAGCCGGACGGTAACTTCGATTACGTTGAAGGGGTCACCGTCAATTCCGCGAATGGTCTTATCATATTTCCTTACCTGGAACCTTTCGGCAATGAGCCACTTCGCGCATTGTTCAAGGATGATGTCGCACTTCTTAACAAATACTCATACGACACACTTTACAGGACCACAAAAGCTGATGCTGAACTTTTTGCGACGAAGAACAAATTCTGGTTGAAAGGATTTTATACAGGCTCCGGCGGCTCCGCGAAGGAAATCATTATCCCAGGTTTTGGCGTCGCTCAGGGATCGGTGAAGCTTTTCGCGGGTGGTATCCCAATGAATGAGGGTACTGACTACGTTGTGGATTACACTTTTGGAAAAGTAACAATCCTGAATGATGCGATCCTCAATTCCGGAAAGAATATTGAAGTGCAGTACGAACAGAATGATCCTTTTGCATTTCAGACACGAAGTTTATTAGGAAGCCGTTTTGATTACCGGCTCAATGAAGACGTAAACTTTGGCGGAACATTCCTTTACTACAATGAACGACCTCTTGTTACGCGTAACCAGATCGGAACGGAGCCCGCGCGGAACATGCAGTATGGGCTGGACTTCAATGTGAACAAGAAGAGCAGGCTATTGACGAAGGTTGTCGATGCGCTTCCGTTTCTTCAGACCAAAGAACAGTCGTCGATCAACATCACGGGAGAATTCGCTCAGCTTCTCCCCGGAACATCAAATGTTATTGATGGAGAGAGTACAGCGTACATCGATGATTTTGAAAGTTCCGCCACACCCTATTCTCTTTTGAATCCGCTAAGCTGGAAACTCGCTGCGGTACCAAAGACTGAGGGTAATATTTTCCATGGTGACGGAACTGATCCGTTGGCTTCCGGATATAGGCGGGCCAAGCTTGCGTGGTACTATATCGACAATCAACTTCAGCGCGATCAGGGCGTATATAAGCCTGGGAATATCTCCGATGAAGACTCAAAAAATCACTACGTACGTTCAGTTCTTCCAACGGAAATTTTCCCAGAGAAACAATTGCAGCAAGGGGTGTATCAGGAACAGACCCTCGACCTTGCTTTCTATCCGGCAGAACGCGGCCCTTATAATTACAATCCAAACCTTGATGATAATGGGCTCCTTCTTCCCCAGGACTGGAGAAGAAGCTGGGGAGGAATTACAAATGCCATTCGCACAGAAGTTGACTTTGACAAAGCGAATATTGAGTACATCGAATTCTGGCTTCTTGATCCATTCATCGACAGCAAATATGGCTGGGTGAACGATGGAATTTTTGATCGGCCAAATAAGAAAGGCGGGAACATTGTTTTTCAACTCGGAAACATTTCTGAAGACGTGATTCCTGATTCGAAGCATGCATTTGAAAACGGACTGCCTCCTGACGGTGTACTCGACGCGAGCAAAGTAACCCGTAATGACTGGGGTTATGTGACAGAACAGCAATACCTCACCAACGGGTTTGACAATACGGGAAATTCACGTCAATTCCAGGATGTTGGATTTGATGGTGTATCTTCTCAGAGGGAAGTCGAAACTTTCCAGGAAAGCTTCCTGAACAAGATTGCCAACCCCAATACACGCAACCTCGTTTCACGCGATGTTTCCGCTGATGATTTCAGGCATTGGTATGATTCGTACTATGATGGAATCAACGCAAAAACTTTACAACGTTATAAGGATTACAATAATCCGGAAGGAAACACGCCGGCTACTTCCACCAGCAGCGCGCTGGCCACTGCAGCATATCAGAATCCGGACAATGAAGATCTGAATGCTGACAATACGTTGAATGAGCTGGAAGAATATTATGAATACGACATCGATCTTCGTCCGAGTCAGCTTCAGGTAGGCTCCGAATATATCGTTGACAAACAGACTACAACAGATGAAGCAACGAAAGAAACTGTTACCTGGTATCTGTTCCGCATTCCTGTACGAAACGCGGAAAGAACTTTTGGCCAGCCCGACGGATTTAAGTCAATACGATATATGCGGACGGTTCTTACGGGATTCGAAGAACCTGTCGTCTTAAGGATGGCAAACTTTCGCCTTGTGGGAAGCCGGTGGAGACGATATCCAAAGAAAATCAAGGAGGATGGCATAAGCGATTATGACGAACCCGTTGTTGAGGATGTTTCTGTTTCGGTGGTTAATCTTGAAGAGAATTCGGAGGCGGATCTTGAGGGGAATAAATCAGCTTACGTGATCCCTCCGGGAGTGATCCGTGACCGCGACAATACTTCCTCTGTATCGAGGCTTCTGAACGAACAATCGGTCCAGATTTGTGTGGACAATGTCGAGGACGGTCAGGGGCGTGCAATTTATAAGAACGTCTCTGTTGATCTTTTCAATTACAAGAACCTTCGAATGTTCTTTCATGCGAACAGTTTGGCGGAGGACTCAGCGCTTTCAGGTTTCATTAGAATCGGAACAGATTTCGATCAGAACTACTACGAAATTGAAGTGCCTCTCGTGGTCTCCCGGAACCTCACCAGTAACCTTGAACGAGACGTATGGCCGGAGCAGAATGAGATCAACCTTGCCTTAGATGAGTTGTATCAATTGAAGGCAGAACGCGACAGGAATACAACATCCATCTTCAACTCTTATCCCGCGGAGGGGAGAATAGTAGGTCGTCACCGCATCAGAGTTTTCGGAAGGCCGGACCTTACGAGTGTGCAGGTGATCATGATTGGTGTGCGGAACATAAGGTCTCCCGACCGCCAACCGTTGTCAGCGTGTATCTGGGCGAACGAATTGCGCGCAACCGGATTCGACAGATCTGCAGGATGGGCTGCGAGCTCAACTGTCAATGCGAAGCTCGCAGACTTTGCAACCATTTCCGGAGCGGTGCGTCATACAACGTTTGGTTTCGGAGGCGTAAGCTCGAAGATCTTTGAACGAACGCGCGATGAAACCACTTCTTATGATATCACTGCTAACGTAAACGTCGACAAACTTCTTCCTGGCAACCACGGAATAAAAATTCCGATGTTTGTGAGTTACGAAAACACAGTGGTGACTCCGCAATATGATCCGGCCAACCCCGACATGCGAACGGAGGTGATGTTGAAATCATTCAGGGATGGCGAGGGAGCCAAACGAGATTCCTATCTGAAACTGATTCAGGACCGCACTACGCAGCGAAGTCTCAATTTTACCAATGTGCGAAAGGTCAAGGTGAAGCAGGATGCAAAGAACCATCCATGGGATATCGAAAACTTCTCCTTCAGCTATGCTTATCATGAACAGATTCGGTCATCATTTGCAACGGCGCAATCCCTTCAAAAGCGAGAGGGAGGATCAGTGGCTTATCAATACAGTCCCACGGCATCGGGATTCGAGCCCTTCAAAGAGACAAAGGCCCTTTCCTCACCTTGGTTAAAACTCATCAAAGATTTCAACTTCAATCTCATGCCCAGCAGCGTGGGAGTCCGTTTTGACCTTGAGCGATCATTTGGAAAGATGATCTATCGAAGCGCATTAGGAGACGGACAATTCTCGGAATCTACACCAAACTACCTCAAGTATTTCCTTTTCAACAGAAACTACAATGTAAGATGGGACCTCACGAAAGGTCTCTCCCTGGAGTTTAACGCGATGGCTAATGCTGTGATCGATGAACCTGACGGAGAGATAGACACTAAGGAGAAACGAGACACAGTAGTGATGAATCTGAAAAAATTCGGAAGGATGAAGAATTACGATCAGAACATCATCGCAAACTATAAGCTCCCGTTGGATAAATTCCCGCTAACGGACTGGCTGGGCGCAGATTACCGATATCAAGTAAGCTACAATTGGAGAGCAGGTGCCATCGCAATGGGTGGACGTTCTTCACTTCCTGAAGAGTTAAACTTCAAGAACACAATTCAGAACAGCAGGGAACAGAGTATATCGGGTAAAATCGATATGCTGAAACTCTACAATAAAGTGAAATTCTTCAAAGAGCTGAACACACCTCCGCGACCGGTCAACACACGGGTGAACCCGCGTGCCCAGGTGGAGCAGCCGCAGGACACAGCCAAGAAGAAGGCAGAAGTACCCTCCATCGTAAAAGGCCTTGCAAAGTTGTTAATGTCCGTAAAAACCATCAACGGAACCTATGCTCTTAGTGAGGGTACCATTCTTCCTGGATTCGACAGAGCGCCAACACTCTTTGGCATGAGCGATTGGGGAGCACCAGGTTGGAAATTTGTTCTCGGCGACCAGGATCCGAATATTCGAAAAAGCGCCGCTGAAAAAGGATGGCTTCATGCCAACCCAAATCTGACCAATCCATTCACACAAAGCAGAATGGAAAACATAAATATCCGCGCTAACGTGGAGCCTGCACGCGATTTTAAAATCCAGATCGACGTGAAAAAAGAAACGATGAGTTCTTACAATGAAGTGTTCAGATACAATGATGTGGACTCGATGGGTTTTTACTCATACACTCCAAGCAGAAGCGGAAGTTATCGTGTGTCAATAAACACCATCCGAACTGCGTTCAATAGAACGAACAATGAACTTGAATCCGAGGTCTTCCAGAATTTCGAGAGTAACGCGGTCACCATCCGCGATCGTTTCCGCCTGCTGACCAATAA
>JAEYXN010000113.1 GCA_023431285.1 Bacteroidota bacterium | reverse complement strand
GAACGTAGCCGCTGCCATATAGAATTGCGCCTATCTTAAGGAATGTCAGGAAGATTTGCCATCCTGATATTTCACGGGTCACTGGCGCGAGCATTGCAAAAGGAATGAGTGACGATAATCTCTCCGGTTTTGTAATGAAGCAGATCAAAACACCGATCAGGCCACCACCAAAAAGGACGTAAATTTCGTTCACTCCAAGCAACGTGATTATTGCTGCGATAAGACCGAGTCCGGCGAGAACTATCGACTTCACTGCCTTCTTTCCGAGAGAAATCATTGTTGATATGATTATGGCAATGATGGCAGGCTTGATTCCATAGATGAAGCGCTGGACGTCTGGGAGGGATCCATACTGTTCGTATGCCCAGGCAATAACGCCTGTGAGGACCACGGCAGGAAAGATGAAGCACATTCCGGCAACGACGAGTCCTTTCCATCCGGCGCGTTCATGACCACAGTGCATGGTCATTTCTGTTGAGTTCGGACCGGGGATTAAGTTGGTGGCACCTACGAGGTCGAGAAAATGTTCACCTGAAATCCACTTTCTTTTCCTGACGATTTCTTCCTCCATCATGGAGATGTGTGCTGCGGGCCCACCGAAAGCAATACATCCCAGCCGGAAGAAAACTGAGGCTACCTCAGCGAGGTTTGAACGATCGGAAGAGGGAGGCGCACTCATTGCAGGGTGTTCATGGGTAGTTCAGTATGCAGGGTGTTAACCAGGTATATCGGCTGATCACAATATTACGAGAGAGGTTCAACTTTAACAACGTCGGGATGGGTCAGGATGTGACCTGACCAACCCGGGGCCTATCCGAACAAAGGGTTTTCAGGTAGTAACCGATAGATATCCTCTCAGACTTAATCGAAAGACCTTTGGTACAACCACACCATCCTGACTAAATTTCGGCCCGTCTCCAGAAAGCCTTGAATTGCATGAAGCGAACCAAAGTCCGTAAAGTCGAAGCCGGTGAAGTGAAAATGTTGCAGCTCATCAGCAGGAAAACTTTCTATGAAGCCTTCTCAGAAGAGAATATATCAAAGTATCTCCAGGAGGAATTCTCACTGAAGAAGCTGACTGAACAGTTAGCCACCCCATCATCCGAATTTTACTTCGCCACCTCAGAGGAGAATATCATCGGATACGTAAAACTTAATTTCGGCGATTCTCAAACAGCTATAAAGGACGCCTCCGGTGTTGAGATAGAACGCATTTACGTGCTCAAAGAATACCAGGGGAGAAAGGTCGGCCAATTATTGTTCGAGAAAGCGATGTCCGTAGCAGCGGAGCGACATGCAGATTATATCTGGCTTGGCGTATGGGAGAAGAACTTCAGGGCAATTGGCTTCTACGAAAGGAACGGATTCACCGTATTCGATAAACATGTTTTCATGTTGGGCGATGATGCGCAGACGGACTTAATGATGAAGAGGAGCAGAGTGATAACACACGGTCCCGATTAAAGCGTTGGATCACAATTCCATTTCCAGCAATGCATAGCTCAGTGTTTTTCCATGCGTGTCAATGGCAAGAGAAGTGGTTACACCTCCTTGCAAGGCATCATGACAAACAAAAAGGAGCGACGCTATATCAGGTAATTCATATCGGATGACCTCTCCGGAAACGATTCCCTGCAGATGGGTCTTAACTCTTTCCACAGTGACCTTTTCGCAAAGCATATTGTAATCAGACTCACGGTATGGAATAAGTGATAGCGTAAGCGTGTTACCTTTATCTCCTGCCCGGCTGTGTGCGATCTCGTAGAGTTTCATTCTTCAGGATTCAATGATTATAACATCCTCTTTAATTTGCTCCCGTGACATCAAAGTGGAAACAATCCCAACGACTTCAGTTACAGTTTTTCGGACACCACCCCCCGCGGCCGGACCATTAGTGTACAGTGCCTCAACCTCGTCGCCAATCAACGCTGCATCTTCCGGTGTTTCTGCCTTTCCGGCAAGTCGTAGCCGGATCTCGTAAGGTGCGGCTGAGGAAGCGCTGAACTCCTTTCGATGAACCGAACTAAGTCCGATGTAATCAACCCGGATGTCTTTAACAGGATGATCAGAAATCACCAGGCCATCCGCAAATCTCTTCTTCAAGATTTCACCTGCCATTTGTGCGCGTTCCAGGGCGGCCTCCCCGGCATACGAGATCTCTCCCTCTCCGAGATAAAACGCTTTGTATCCGACGCTGACCTTATAATTTTCCGGACGCGCTTTACCGTGTCCACCGGTAACTTCAACCTGGTCACGGGCAAGTTCGCGTAATTTCACTGAAGTGAAATCCGCGACCACATCCGGTGTAAAGTATTCATAGGGATTAGTTACTTCATACAGCAGCTGTTCCTTCACTGTTTGAAGATTTATCACTCCGCCGGTGTCTTTCACTTTGCTGATAATAGCCGATCCATCTTTGCTGACCTCAACAAACGGATGGCCGAGATTATGCAAACCTTCAACCGGTTTCTTTAATGGATCGGCGAAGTATCCTCTGGTAATATGGCCCGCACATTCCAGCAAATGCCCAATGACTGTTCCTTTGCCCAGCAAATTATAATCATTGATCGACCAACCAAATTCAAAGATCATGGGTGCAAGAAATAATGATGGGTCCGCTACCCTTCCAGTAATAATAATGTTTGCATCGGCGCGAAGAGCAGCCAGAATTCCATCAACTCCGAGATATGCATTTGCCGAAATCACCTCGCCTGACTTATGAAGCGGTTCCTTTGTTTCAAGCCCTAATGATGAAACATCGAGCTTCCCGAAGACATCATCACCAATTACCGCTGCAACTTTTACCTTCGATTTCAGCTTGCGTGCTATCTCCGCGGTTTTCCTTGCTGCTTCTATAGGATTGGCGGCACCCATGTTGGTAATGAGCGTCACATTGTTTTTCGTCAGTGCAGGTAGCAAGGATTCAATCCGCCTCTGCAGCAATGGGTCATACCCTTTGGTTGGGTCTTTCGTTTTCCGTTTCTGCGCCAGCGCAATTGTTCTCTCGGCAAGGCATTCCAGCACCAGGTAGTCAAGCCTGCCTCTCTCAGCCAGCACAAGAGCAGGCTCCAGTCTGTCACCCGAAAATCCTGCACCGCATCCTATACGAATCCTGTTTTTCATTCGATAATAATATTAATCAACAAACACGCTTAGGTCAAAAGCTTTAGATCAAACAAGAATCCATTCGTTAAATATGTATTGATCCTGTCAGGATTGCCACGATGGTCATCACAATCGTTGTCCCAAATGCCCATTTAAAAATAAACTTCTGGTGGTCACCCAAATCCACTTCACATAGTCCAATCAGGAGAAACGTAGAGGCAGTCAAAGGACTTAACGGAAAGCCTACTGTCATTTGTCCTAAAAGCGCAGCGCGGCCTATTTCCAGCGGATCAACACCGTAGTGCAAAGCAGTCTGACTTATCACGGGCACAACCCCAAAATAGTATGCATCTGGAGTAAAGAGCAGACTGCATGGCATGCTCGTCACCGCTGTCAGAAACGGCAACAAGTTGGAATGTTGTTCCGGAATGAATGAGATCAATGTGGACGCCATCGCTTCAATCATCTTTGAGCCAGTAAGGATTCCGGAAAAAATACCTGCCGCAAAGATCATACTCGATACCAGAAATATATTTGCTCCATGACTCTTCAATACCTTTTGCTGATCACGCAATAAAGGATAGTTGATCAGCAGGGCTATTACACTCGCGATCATAAAAAGCACAGGCGCGGGCATCCAAGCCTGAATGAGAACGATTATCAGTAATATCGTCACCACTGCATTAAGCCAGATCAGGTTCGGTCTGCGAAAGGATTTTTGTTCTTCGCTGAGCGAGGCATGATGGTGGTAGTCAAGATTGACAACTCCTAACCGCTTTCGTTCCTGCTTTCCAAGAATGTAAGCCACGATCAACACCCAAATTATCCCGGCAGCGATGGCGGGCAGATTAGGATTAAAGAGTTGGTCAGCAGTAGTGTCCAACGTTGATATCGCGCGTGCTGAAGTACCTGACCAGGGCACAAGATGCAGAGGTCCGACACTAAGCGCAACAATTCCTGCGAGTACAAGACGGCTCATCTTTAGTCTTGTATAGATCGGCAGGAATGCGGAGCCCACGATCATGAATGTTGCCGTGCCATCTCCATCAAGATGCACAATCATGGTAAGAATAGAAGTTCCCATCACCACCTTGAGCGGGTCACCCTTAACTGTTCTGATAATGAACGCGACAACCGGATCGAACAGTCCTGCATCCAGCATCACACCAAAGTATAACACTGCAAATACAAGCATGATGCCGGTAGGAGCAACCTGTTTGATTCCTGCAAACATCATGTCACCCAACTCTTTCGCATTGAAGCCTGCCATTAACCCGAACACTACCGGCACCAAAACCAAAGCAGTGATAACCGAAAGTCGCTTCGTTAATATCAGGATGAGGAACACAGCAATGGTGGCGAAGCCCAGGAGTGCAATCACGTTTTATCAATTAATCGAATTTCAGATATTCGTTGAAAAAGGGCAGAAGATCGTTCAGGACCCTTCCATCTGTGGTCCAGATCTTGTTTCCATGATCTCCAATGTATTCTTCAGCATAATGATTTATACCAAGGTTTTCAAGGCGCTGGCTAAACATGGTACACTGAAGGGGAAACCGACTCGCATCATTTCTTCCCCAGTCAAGCTTCAATGCTTTTAACTTACGAAGGTTTGATGCGTATTGGTCGACCATATACACAGGCATGTTTTGATTCCATTTCTCAAGCACGTTGTTATCGACAATTAAACTGTCTCCTTTGTAGGTAAAGGGAACATCGCAATAGAACGGAGGCTTTGCAGGATTAGGCGACCACGCCCTGGCTACGGCCACGAGTACTTTAGGGTAATATGATTTCTTTAATTCCTCCTGCGTTTTAATGTTACCCAACTCTTTGAATGAATTGCTGTTGGGACCAAACTCCTTCACGAAGGTCAGCAACCCGGGGCTCAATGCATAAACGCTGCTGAACACATCGGGAAACAACATACCTATTTTGATAGCTCCGTATCCTCCCATAGAATGTCCGGCTATTCCGCGACCATCCCGGCTTGCTATCGTTCTGAAATTTTTGTCGACGTATTCAACTAACTCTTTGGCTTGAAAGTCGGTCCAGTTACCCGTAAGCGTAGAGTTGCTGTAGAAGCTTCCTTCGTATAGTGTATAATTATTTGCAATGACTAGAATAAATGGTCGGATCTTTTGCTGCGCTATGGCCCGGTCAAGTATCATCTTCATAGATGGAGAGATATGGTCTGTACCCATAAATCCGTGCAGATAATAAATTACAGGAAAGCGCTTGTTTGATTTTTCATATCCTGGCGGCAGATAAATGGATACGCTGCGATTCGGATCTTCACCACCGTGATTTTGCAATGTCTTCGCGTTGATGGTAAAGGTTTTGATCGCTCCTGAAA
>JAEYXN010000224.1 GCA_023431285.1 Bacteroidota bacterium | reverse complement strand
TAGCGGGCTCTATCTGCCCAAAGACCATTGACCGTACTGTTCTCATTCCGCCCACCGCGTAGTCACTCCACAAGACCGGTGCGTCGCCTTGAATGTTCCAGTTAGGTCCGACGCCCGTGTAGAAAGTGGCCGTAAATGAAAGCTCAATAACAGCGCCCTCCCGAAGATTACTTAGACTGAATATCTTTTCGTTCGAACTTTTCTTATCCTTTATGATATCATCCTTCGATATGATATGGCTTACGATCTTGCCGCCATCAACATAATAAGTGGCTGCTTTGACTTTTGTCACTTCGGCGATCTTACTGCCGAGTGAATAATTACCCCACTGACTGAATGCCTCACGAGAGTTTATCCTGACACGAAGGTGTCGTTCAAAGATGGGATAGTTGACAGAGCCACGCCACTCATAATAAAAGCGGGCCTTATCAAACAGAATCACATAAGGTTCGTCGGGATATTCAGCGCCATTGAAATCTGATAACCTGATATCACCAAAATCGGAAGGCTCCGACTGTGAAGATGCTGCAAGCGAAACGAGGACAAGTGCCGCGCAAAGAATTAATCTCATTCTGACAACGTAAAAGTTAGTATATCAAGATAACGAATTTCTTTTCCGCGGGCAAAACCTTCCTAAAGAGGCTGGTCAACTTTCACTGCTACAGTATCCTGGGCCGGCTGCGCGGAGCCTACAAAAGTGACCTTTCGACAGAATGAGGTACCCTCGCCTTTGTGCAGTGAGACGCCATTCTCAAAAGCGGTGGCGCAAATGATGTATTCACCCGGTGATACCGTCCATCCCGACTTCACCGGACCTTCGGCAACACCCCTGATATAGAAAGGGCCATAATCTTTCCAGAACCTGAGATGGAACTGGCCAACAAACCTGGCGCTCTCATCCGAATTTACACTCCAGCGCATGCTGACATTGAACCCTTCCACTTCTGCGAGTATGTTGATTCGGTTTCCTATAGAATCAAGATTAAACACCTGGTCCTGTTCCAGCTTTCCGTACACGACATCGCCGGTCTGGCTCGTCAATGAAAGTGAGACCACAGCCGGTTTTTCGATATCCTCCTGAAAAGTAAATGTGACGTCATCACTGGACTGGAGGCCGTCGTCATCAGTGACGGTGATGCGGAATCTGTATTCGCCTGGAGTATCTATTCCGTTAATCTTTAAAAAGGGAGAATGGACATTCTCAAGCGCCACAGCAGGACTACCATTATCAACCTGCTCCCAGCTGATCGAGTCTATCCTTCCATCAGAGTCAAAGAACTCCGCAGTGAGAAACGCCGGGTCTTCAGATACCTGGAGCTTCCGGTCAATTCCGGCGAACACGAACGGAGCCCTGTCAGTGGTATCCCCTTTCTGAAAGCTGAGCAGCCACGAATAGACATCATAACTTCCCTTCATATTGAAGATCTGATCCCATACTTCGTGTTCCATCGATTCGCAGACCGTCACATATGGGATATACCGGCTGTCAGGTGCACATGCACGAATGGAGTCGACCATTTCGGTGGTGAAGCTTGTCCGGATAAACACATCGTTCTGACCGTGGAATGCCCAGACGGGAATGTCGACCAGGTCACAGGCTTTGTCCCTGGGTGCCTGCCCTCCCATTGGCAGCAGCGCGGCCACACGGTGTGGGTATGCGGCGGCATAGTTCCAAGCACCGGCAGCGCCAAGGCTGATACCGGTAACATAGATCCTGCGTGGATCAACATTGTATTCTTCGAGGACGTACTGAACCACTTCCTCCACGAGGTCCGGTGGCCAATTTTGTTCATTATAGTGTGGGACTGCCGGGTCGCGCCGCAGCTGAGGGGATACGACTACAAAAGGAAGGTCGAACCATTTGTTTATCCGGATGAGCTGTGCCGGATTTTCATGGGTACGTTCAAAAAGAGACATCAGATTGTCTCCGATAGCAGAGCCACCATGAAGAGAAATCAGCAATGGGTGCTGTTCCCCGTTGTCAGAATAGTCATGAGGAGTGTAGATCCAGAACTTGGTCTTATAGCCATCGGGGACCTGATCCGCCACCTGTCTTGTTCGGTATTTACTGGAAATACGATCAAGATTGCCAACTAACAGGCTAAGCGCAATCCAGAGGAAATAATTTCGGTAACGAGACACGTTGATAACTTCGGTTTTCTAGTTTCCGGAATCTTTTTGCCAGGTTCCCGTTTTTCCAGCTTCCAGATATATCACGCCGCGATCCGATTGTCTTTGCTTCAAAGTTGTGTTAGGTTAAATGAGTATAATCTTCAGGATCTTTAAGATCAGAGCTTCTGCAACGGTCCAGATTAACCAGTATTATCTGGTACCTCGGAAGATCTCCAATACTAGTGCTACACTGTCTTTAACATCCGCAGCTGATCCTTGAGCTGCTTAAGATGCTCAGACGCTTCACGAATTTTTTCATTGAACTCCTCCTTTACTTTTTCGGCGTTCGAAGACCGTGAGAAGAATTCCATGTTGTTCTTCCATAGTGAAATATCATTTTCCACTTTCTGGATTTTCTTGCGGATAGCCTGCTCTTTCTGATATATCTTACGTTCCGCCATCGGATCATTCTTCAGATCGCTGATCTGATTTTCCAGGATCAGTTTGCTTCTGTCATCCTCAGAGTAACCCTCAATAGCATTGACAAACTTCTCAACCGCCTCATGATAGCGCGTGCGAATAGCATTGATGTTGTTCCGCGGAACAAAGCCTATCGCGTTAAACTGATCCTGCAGGGTTCTCAGGAGATTAGGCGCAGCGGTTCCTTCACCGGCATGCTTCTCAAGCTCTGCACAAATCTCTTCTTTCAAACGAAGGTTCTCCGCCTGTTCATTCTCTACCTTGCCATGCTGACTTCTTCTTTGTTCGAAGAAGTAGTCACAGGCTTCCTTGAATTCTTTGAAGACTTTCTCGCGGAACTTCTCCGGAACAGGTCCGATATCCTTCCATTTCTGCTGAAGGTTCTTCAACTCACCTGATGTCTTTTCCCAATCAGAGCTCTCCTTGAGCGCCAGCGCCTGCTGAACAAGATCATTCTTGAGGGCAAGGTTCTGCTCGCGTTCTTCGTCGAGCTTCTTGAAGAATGCATTCTTATTGTTAAAGAAGCCTTTGAAAGCACCCCAAAACTTCTTGTTCACATCTTTCGCCTTCGCGCGCGGCACCCCACCTACAATCTCCCAGCGTTTCTGAACGTCGAGAATCTCTTTGGTTTTCTGGTTCCATTCTTTGATCCTGTCGGAGTTAAACGTCGCGAACTCCTGCACTTCATCAGCCAGTTTCTGTTTTGCGTCCAGGTTGACGGTAAGTTCCTGCTGCAGATTCTGAAGGAAGGCATCACGTTTTGCGTATACCGCATCAGATGCGGCCTTGAAGCGCTGCCACACTCCTTCTTTCTCATCTGCGGGCACCGGGCCGATATGCTTGAACTCATGATGAAGTTCATTGAGTTCACGGATCGCATCCTTGATGATCTCAACGCCCGAAAGCTTTTCGGCGCGTGAGCAGATTTCCATTTTTGCCTGGAGGTTGCGCTTACGGTCAAGCTCTTTCAGCTCGAAATAAATGTTCTGATTATCGTAGAAGCGATCCACGAGCGCATGATAGTTCGCCCAAAGTGTTTTTGCCTGTGGTGCGGGAACTGGTCCGATAGACTTCCATTCCTTCTGCAGCTCCTTAAAAGACTCGAACTGGTTGTTCGTATCTATCGAATCGGAGAGCTCTCTCAGTTTCTCAAGAAGCTCTTCCTTACGGCGGAGGTTTTCTGTTTTGCGTTCTTCCTGCTGACGGAAATACTGGGTCCGGCGATCACGAAGAAGCTTGAAGTTTGCCTCAAACGACACGTCGGCATCGTCACCTTTGTAATCAAAATCTTCGGCTGTGCCTCCATTCTCAATAAAGCGAGATAATGCAGCAGCTTTCTCCTTTTCACGAAAATCGTCGTAAAGAGGTTTGATCTCCTTCAGGACATTGTCTACGCGTTTGAAGTTATCCTCTTTTGCGAGGCCCTTCATCACATCGGCGAGTTGCTGCTTCGAATACGTGGAGTAATCGACATGTTCTTCCTCCTGATGGTCCTCAGCAACTTCTTCCTGATCGTTATATTCGAATTCATGACCCTGAGGTTCGTGCTCATGATGATCAGCGACCCCAGCCTCATGTCCGTGCGCTTCCTGTTGCTTGTCTTGTTCCAATTCCATGTCGATAGTGGTTATACGCCCCTAACGTAAAGTTAGCAAAATCCTTAATTCAATCTTGGATCGCTTGGGTACTTGGAGTAGACCGAGAAACGTCCCCCCATATTCTCAAGAGCCTTCCTCCAGATTACGGCAGGCTCGGTATCAAATAGCAGTTCATCAGTGACATAGTCACAAACAATCCAGGAATCTTCCTGCAATTCTGTTTCGAGCTGACCGGGACCCCAGCCGCTATAGCCGAGATAGAATCTAATATCCGCAGATTTTACACGCGCAGTGTCGATCTGAGAGACTAAATTTTCAAAGTCACCACCCCAATAGATCCGTTCCGTGATCTTAACGGCGTTTTCAAGTTCTATATTGCGGTGCAGGAAGTGAAGGGTGTCTTGCTGGACCGGACCTCCTACGTAAGCAACGTCATCAATATGGATGTCTTCAACGATCTCGCTGAGCGTCAGGATTGAGGGTTTGTTGACCACAAATCCAAAGGCCCCGTCCTCATTATATTCACACAAAAGCACAACCGTCCGCTCAAAGTTCGGATCGGGAAGAAACGGCTCTGAAATGAGCAAACGTCCTTTCTCCGGCTGCAGTTGATTCTTATATTTGAAAAAATCCATCGTGATCTTACGGTTTACCCCTGAATCGACACCTGAATAAACCATATCAGGCTCACCTGTGCAAATTTAATTTAAGGGATTACAGAACTGTAAAACGCTAACTATTATGCAAAATCTGGCTGATCTGAGAAAAGAGTATACGCGCGCAACGCTGGACGAGTCTTCAGTGAACCGCGATCCTGTTGAACAGTTTCGCCAATGGTTCCGCGAAGCATACGATTCAATGCTTCCCGAACCTACAGCAATGAACCTCGCCACGGTCACACCCCGGGGTACGCCCACTTCGCGTATTGTATTGCTCAAGGGAGTAGAGAACAACCAGTTTGTTTTCTTTACAAATTACCAGTCAGACAAAGGCCGTGAGCTGGAGAACAATCCTGCATGTGCATTGACCTTCTTCTGGCCGGAGCTTGAAAGACAGATTCGCATTGAAGGGATCGCTTCACGTCTGGATGAAAAATCTTCATCAGACTATTTCCAAAGCAGGCCAAGGGGATCTCAGGTCGGTGCCTGGTCATCGCCTCAAAGTGCGATCATCAAAGACCGGAATATCCTGGAAGAACGGTTACTCCAAATGGAGAAGAAGTTCGAAGGATTAAATGTGCTTCCGCGCCCTCAGCAATGGGGAGGCTATGCGGTGGAACCGTTGCTGATAGAATTCTGGCAGGGCCGGGCCAGCAGATTACATGACCGGATTGAATATGTCAAAGTCGACGGCACATGGAAGATCCACAGACTCGCGCCTTAGATGAGTTCCAGAATATTCAGGATAGAGCTATATCAGATCAAGGAGAGAATTGACTCCAACGAACCTTGTGACAGTATACCCTTCGCCATATTGCGTTCCGATGGCGTGGCCAAACTCAATAGCGCGTGACTCAATCATCCTCAGGAAGCCAGGCTTGGAGATGTACGTCTCCGGTTCCTTTGAAGCCGGGTCGAAGAACTGCGTCCTGAACGCCTTCACTGCTTTTAGTTTGAGTTCCCAATAGTCCGAGATATCAACAATGATGTCGGGCTTAATCAATTGGCTTTGAATGTAATGGTACAACACCTTCGGTCTCCACGCGTCCTGCTTCGAGCCATCATCGCCTGTCGTTTCAATGCGTACTAACCCTGAAAGAAATGCGGCATCCACTGCGAGCTGGGCTCCTTTGCCGTGATCACTGTGACGATCATAGACAGCATTAGCCAGGATGATTTCCGGGCGGTACTTTCGGATGGCGCGAATGATTTTGAGTTGATGAGCTTCGTCATTAACGAAGAAGCCATCACGCATTTTCAGGTTTTCGCGAACTGTAACGCCAAGGATACCCGCAGCGTCTGATGCTTCCTGGAATCGGGTCTCAACAGTACCGCGCGTGCCCATCTCGCCTTGAGTAAAATCGACGATGCCCACCTTCAAACCCATTGCGATATGTTTCGCGATCGTACCTGCGCAACCAAGTTCAGCGTCGTCGGGATGAGCGGCGAGTACGAGAATATCTAACTTCATAGGCTCTGGATCACGGGAGAGCTAGACGGTTTCGAGTTCTTTGGCGACAAGAAATTTCTCTGCGTCAAGGGCGCCCATACAACCAGTGCCTGCAGCGGTAATGGCCTGACGATATACTTTGTCTGCAGCGTCACCCACCGCAAATACACCTTCAATATTCGTCTTAGTTGATCCTGCCTGCACCTTGATGTAACCGGCTTCATCCATCTCAATGTACTTGGCGAAGATGCCGGTGTTTGGCTGGTGACCGATCGCAAGGAAGAATCCCTGGAGGGGAATGACTTTCTTCTCTCCGGTCTTGTTATTCACGACTCTGATACCGTTCACACCTCCGTCATCGCCCAGGACCTCTTCTGTCTCGGTGTTCCAGTGAATCTCAACGTTCGGAGCATTGAACACACGTTGTTGCATGATCTTCGATGCGCGCATCTCATCACGTCTTACAATCAGGTGGACCTTCTTGCAGAGCTTGGACAGATAAGTAGCTTCCTCCGCTGCGGAATCTCCTGCGCCAACAACGGCAACATCCTTTCCGCGGTAGAAATAACCATCGCAGACCGCACATGCGGATACACCCCGGTTGTTATACGTTTGTTCAGATGGCAATCCCAGATACTTCGCGGTTGCCCCTGTAGCAATGATCACTGATTCAGCAATGATCTCTTCCTTTTCATCGACGGTCACCTTGTGAGGGTATCCAGAGAAATCCACTGCAGTGACCAGGCCATAATTGATCTCTGTCCCGAAACGCTCCGCCTGCTTTTGAAGATCCATCATCATTTGCGGACCATTAATCCCTTCAGGATAGCCAGGGAAGTTTTCGACATCATTTGTAGTGGTGAGTTGTCCGCCGGGTTGACCCCCCGTGTACAGGACGGGTTTCAGACCGGCTCTTGCTGCATAGATCGCTGCAGTATATCCGGCAGGGCCGGAACCGATAATGAGTACTTTGACTTCTTTCGCCATAAGCGGTGGTTGTTTGCTTGAAATAACAAAATAAAGGGTCCTGATAATTCAGAGACCCTTATAAATAATTTAAGAAATTCAAATTTTAACCGAGGTACGGTTTTAATGCTTTGCTACGGGATGTATGGCGTAAACGTCTGATGGCCTTCTCTTTAATCTGACGAACACGCTCGCGGGTAAGATTGAACTTTTCTCCGATCTCTTCCAGGGTCATTGAATGTTCGCCATTGAGACCGAAGTAAAGCGTGATCACGTCAGCTTCACGTTGCGTCAGCGTTGAAAGGGCTCTCTGAACCTCGCGGCGAAGCGAGTCGTTCATAAGGCCCGAGTCAGGAGTTTCCTCGCTATCATTTTCCAACACGTCAAGGAGGCTGTTTTCTTCACCCTGAACGAATGGAGCATCCATCGAAACGTGGCGGCCGGAGATCTTCATGGTGTCCACAACCTCAGCCGTAGTAACATCCAGCACTTCAGCAAGCTCCTCAGGAGAAGGCTCGCGTTCATACTTCTGCTCGAGCTCAGAAAACGTCTTAGAGATTTTATTCAAAGAACCTACACGGTTCAGGGGAAGGCGGACGATACGTGACTGTTCAGCCAGTGCCTGGAGGATGCTTTGACGGATCCACCATACCGCATACGAAATGAACTTAAAACCGCGGGTTTCGTCGAAACGTTGTGCAGCTTTGATCAACCCGAGGTTTCCTTCATTGATAAGATCCCCTAACGAAAGGCCCTGGTTCTGATACTGCTTGGCAACAGAAACCACAAAACGGAGATTAGCTTTAGTCAGTTTTTCCAGCGCGATCTGATCGCCCTCTTTTATACGCTTCGCTAATTCCACCTCTTCGTCCGGCGTCAACAGGTCAACCTTACCGATCTCTTGCAAATACTTGTCAAGGGACTGGCTTTCGCGGTTGGTAATCTGTTTACTGATCTTAAGCTGTCTCATTCTTTTCTTACCAATTCGTTAAGTTGAACAATATAGTGTTTAAAGTAAGTTCCTGTCAATGGGTGCGATAACGTTTATTCCTTGGGTGCGGTTTCCGGTTTAGGAGGTCTTGGGATTAGAACCTTCCTCGACAACCGGAATTTACCGGTTTTCTTGTCTACCTCTACAAGTTTCACCTTAATCTCTTCTCCAACCTCAAGAACCCCTTCCATAGTTTCCAGTCGTTCCCATTTAATTTCAGAAATGTGCAGGAGACCATCTTTTCCAGGCATGAACTCTACGAACGCACCAAACGGCATGATAGACTTCACTTTACCATCGTACACTTCACCAACTTCAGGAACAGCTACGATAGCGCGGATACGCTTCAGCGCCTTATCCATGACTTCCTTACTATTGGCAAACACGTTAACAACACCTTTGTTACCAACTTCTTCGATCACAACTGTCGCACCAGTAGTGTTCTGGATATCCTGAACAACTTTACCACCAGGGCCGATTACCGCGCCGATCATTTCTTTCTCGATGATAACGGTTTCAGCACGAGGTGCGTGAGGCTTGAGATCAGTATTAGGCTGCGACAGGGTTTTCTTCATTTCGTTAAGAATATGAAGTCTTCCTTCTTTCGCCTGAAGAAGCGCTTCGCGAAGGATGTCATAAGTAAGTCCTTCCACTTTAAGGTCCATCTGGCAGGCAGTGATTCCTTTTTCCGTTCCGGTTACCTTGAAGTCCATGTCTCCAAGATGATCTTCGTCTCCGAGGATATCAGAGAGGATCGCATACTTTCCAGTTTGTGCATCGGAGATCATCCCCATGGCAATCCCGGAAACTGGTCCTGTTACAGGAACCCCGGCATCCATGAGCGCAAGCGAACCGGCGCAGACGGTGGCCATTGAAGAAGACCCGTTGGATTCCAGAATGTCTGAAACAACACGGATAGTATAAGGATTCTTTTCATCCGGCGGCATCACTTGTTTGAGGGCGCGCCATGCAAGGTTTCCGTGACCCACTTCACGACGTCCAGGTCCACGATTCGGTTTTACCTCA
Organism: Bacteroidota bacterium; assembly: GCA_023431285.1. Lineage (GTDB taxonomy): Bacteria > Bacteroidota > Bacteroidia > Cytophagales > Cyclobacteriaceae > Ohtaekwangia. The sequence continues at coordinate 19,075 of JAEYXN010000224.1, read as the reverse complement.
CCTGTTGAGAATCCCGGGAAGTTGTAGTGGAGGATGAATTTGTTATATCCGGAGATCATTGCTCCGTCGATCATTTGCTCGTCGAGCTTTGTACCGAGCGTAACAGTGGTCAATGACTGTGTTTCGCCACGGGTAAAGATCGCTGAACCATGCGTTGAAGGAAGGTAATCAACCTCAGACCATATCGGTCTGATTTCCGTGGTTTTACGACCATCCAATCGAAGTCCCTCTTTAAGAGCGAGGTCACGGGCAGCCTTCTTAAGGATCTGCTTGTAATAACGTTTTGCGAGGTCCTTATTAACTGTCGTATCTTCCGGGAGTGTTTCAAGGTAATCTTCCAGAGGCTTAGATAACGCGCTGGATCTCTCCTTCTTATTCGTATTCAACAGGCGGGCCGCAGCATATACCTGATCATAGAATTTTTCATTGAGTTCGGCGCGCAGGGTCTCATCGTGTACTTCGTGGCTGTACACGCGCTTCACCGTCTTACCGGCAGCCTGCGACAACTCAATTTGAATATTACACTGTACTTTGATGGCCTCATGCGCGACACGGAGTGCTTCCAGCATATCTTCTTCAGATACTTCTTTCATTTCGCCTTCCACCATGAGAATGTTCTCCAGAGAAGCAGCGACGATGAGGTCGATATCAGCGCGTTCTTTCTCGCTCATGGAAGGGTTAATGACAAACTTGCCATCCACACGTGCTACACGGACTTCAGAGATCGGCCCACTAAACGGAATATCGGAAACGGCCAGGGCCGACGATGCGGCGAAAGCTGCGAGAGAATCAGGAAGTGCACTCTGATCACCGGAGATGAGGTAAATCATTACCTGAGTCTCAGCATGGTAATCATCTGGGAATAAGGGGCGAATCGCGCGGTCTACAAGACGGCTGATCAAAACTTCATAGTCGGAGAGTTTGCTCTCACGTTTGAGAAATCCTCCCGGAACTTTACCGGTGGAGGCGAATTTCTCCTGGTAGTCGACTGATAAAGGAAGGAAGTCTACGCCTTCTTTAGCGACTTCGGAAGCCACGACGGTGGCAAGTAACATGGTATTTCCCATGCGAAGGACGACGGAACCGTCGGCCTGGCGGGCTAGTTTACCTGTTTCGATTGTAATCTCACGGCCATCGGGCAGCTTACATGTTTTGGAAATTACAGTTGGTTTCATTGATAGTTGTTTTTGATGTGCAGCAATAAATACCCGGGCAGCTTTTCACGTCTTAAATTGGTGAACGGGCCTTATTGCAAAGTAAATGGATACGGGAGAGCTACTCCCAATTGTTTTAAATGCAAAAAGGGAACCTTTGTTCGGGTTCCCTATAGGGGAATTGCAATCTTCTTATTTTCTCAATTCGAGGTCGGCCAGAATTGCTCTGTAACGCGCGATGTCAGTATTCTGAAGATAGTTAAGGAGTTTTTTCCGCTTACCTACAAGTCTCATAAGACCTTGCTGGGTAGAAAAATCCTTCTTGTTCGATTTCAGATGTTGGGTCAAGTGGTTGATACGGTGCGTAAACAGAGCGATCTGTGACTCGGCAGAACCAGTTTCGTCCTTCTTCTTGCCATAACCGTGCTTCGCGAACAGATTTTGTTTGATTTCAGTTGTCAGATACATCTGCAAAAATTGTTTTATCCTTTTATTTCAGGGTGCAAATGTACGTGGAAAAGAGCCATAATTGCAAGTAGATCCCCTTTTATTCCAAAAATCACGCGTTTCCAACCGGCTGAACCTTCGTCCGACGGGCAGCGAGCCAGCGTTTAAACTTATCGAAAACAACGCTATAGAAGTCACTTTCGAAAAGTCGCGCGTCCGCCCTTGCCTGGCGAAGGAAAAATAACCCGATCACCAGCAATATCAGGTCCGCCATCCAGACACCGAGCCAGGGACTCACCGAACCCTGTTTGGCCAGCTTCTCCCCCTGCATCGTCAACACGTAATAGATGATGAAGAACAGTATTGAGACCAGGAAAGGCATTCCTAGTCCCCCCTTCTTGATAATCGCTCCCAGCGGCGCTCCGATTAGAAACATCGCCACACACGCCAGCGAGCTTGCCATGATCTTGTGCCATTGAATTTCAAAGATCAATAATTCTTTATTGAAGCTCTGCGCGCTGTTATTGCTGTTCTGAATGTTGGTCTTCACCTGCCGCGCGGCATTCGTCGCGCCCTGATAATTTTGCTTACCGGCCGCAGCATGGAAGATGCTGTCCAGTAAAACTCTGTTTAAGGAGTCTTGATTGACCTTTTTGACCGGAACTACAATCTCCGGCTTGACCGCCTTCCTTGAGCTCTCAGCGATCACCGATGGACGGGACGAGTTCTTTGAGACGCTGCGCTTCCGGGGGGGTGTAACCGTCGCTTTTGACTTCGCCTTTTTAGGTGGTTGGCTTACCTTCAGCGGCTCCTCAATCTTCTTATCTTCAACAGGTTTCCTCGTGCCACCTAAAGTATCCACTAAAGCAGGCGTCGTATCCTGCGCTACCGGTGGAGAGGTAGTCTCCTCTGCAACCGGACGTTCCGTCTCCACACGTGGGGCAAACTTCGCACGTAGCAAAGAGTCCTGGTATTTCTGATGTGCCGCCAGCTCAGGAGGAAGTCTTTGCTGCTCCCCTCTTGAGAGGTAAGTGAAATAAGAAGTCTGGAACTGATAATAGTTGAGACGTTGGGTGAGTATCTCCCGCTTAATCGAATCCATGTCCGACTCAAGCTCAGGCAGGTTTCGCATGATCCTGTTTCCCTGGAACCACTTCTTATCCGTCTTCTGCATGTCGAAAGAAGAAAGGTCAAAGACGATCTGGCTTTTGTCGAACTTACTGCGTGTCAGGGTTTCCGCTCTCGAATTCCTTTGGCCAGGCCCCTTCTGAAGGGCGGCATTCTCGGAATAGTTATAACCGCGGAACAGCTCAAACTTGAGATAACGTTCATTGAGAATCGTGTACATGCGACCGGAATCCGCAATGATGACTTCCTTATTACCGTCATTTCTCCGGTGATCGTAGACAATCACATCCTGTATGGTCACCCCATCATCAAACTTCTTGTCGACCTTGATGCTGATATCGGGAATTCCGTTGTAGAAAGCACCTTCCCTCAAATCGAGGGCGGGTTTCTTTTGTTTTATGTCATAGAGAAGGCTGTAAGCTTCCAGCGCGGCTTTCGGAACAAGATTGTTGTTGGCGTAGAAGGCCAGCACAGTAAGGCCAAGAACGAAGAAGAATATCGGCCGGAGCGTGCGAACCAATGATATACCCGAACTCTTGATGGCAGTCAGCTCGAAGTGTTCTCCCAGGTTTCCAAATGCGATCAGTGAGGAAAGTAATACAGCCAGCGGCATAGCAACCGGAGTCATAAAGATGGCGAAGTAGAAGAGCAACTGTCCGATGACGTCCCAGCCCAGTCCTTTGCCGATGATATCGTCGAAATACTTAAGCATGTGCTGGGTAAGCAGGATAAAAACCACGACCAGGAAGGTCATCAGAAAGGGTCCTGCGAACGCGCCAAGCAAAAGTTTATCAATCTTCTTCATCCGGCTGCAAAAAGCTCAAAATTAAAACCAACTGAATAGCATAAGCCGATAAATATCTAAAAAGTTTGATTGATTACCCGAAGCATCGATATAGGGAATGTTTCAAGCGAGTCCAGAAGCCGCTCTGGAACGGGTTTTCTTTCGCAGGAATTTGAACCTGTAGGCACTCCGTTCGAACAGCGGAGTATCTGTTCTGGCTTTGGAAACGAAGAAGACACCAATAAGAAGTAGTATCCCACTTGCGGCCCAGGCGCCTACACCGGGGGTGATCAGACCTTGCCTCGCAAGCTTCTCTCCCTGGACATTGCTGATATAATATATGATGAAAAACAGAATCGCCACCAGGAACGGCACACCGAGACCACCTTTTCGAATGATGGATCCAAGAGGCGCGCCGATCAGAAACATTGCGATGCAGGCAAACGAACTGGCGAAGATCTTATGCCACTGGACCTTATAGCTGGCCAGACCTTCCTTTAGCATAGCGATGTCGTTGTTGGTCTGCTGAAGGAAAGCTTTCATTTGTCGGGCTCTTGTAACCGCTGCATTGGCGCTGTCCCGCGCCGGGGCCATCCGGAATATGCTATCAACGGCATCGGCATACGCCGGCGGAGTTATCGCGCGAGGTGATAATTTACCCGACATTGCGTTCAGCGACTCCGTGATGCGATCGCGACTCAACTCGTGGTGGCGTAAAATCTCCTGTCTGATCGCCGACACCGTAGAATCAATTGCACTCAGATCTTTCATCTTATGGTTATGGAACAAATCTTTGTCAGTGCGAACCAATCCGATCGAAGCGAGATCAAATAACAAGACACTCCTATCAAACCTGCTTTTGGCCAGGGATGCGACAGCTTTTTTATCAGATACAGTTTCAGAAGTCAACACATGACTTTCCGAGTAATTGTATCCCCTGTACAGCTCAAACTTCATGTACTTCTCTCCGGCGATGGTGAACATTCTTCCCGAGTCTGCGACAATCACTTCACTGTTACCGTTATCTTTTCGGTGATCGTACAGGACAATTCCACTGAGCGTTTTACCATCCGGAAAGGTCTCATCCACTTTGATACTCATTCCGGGTATACCGTTGTAGAATGCACCTTCACTCAGATTAAGCGCGGGCTTCTTTTTCTTTATATCATACATCAGACTATATGCCTCAAGGGTGGCATTGGGCACGATGGAGTTGTTCAGGTGAAACGCACCTACGGTAAGAAGGGCCACGATGAATAAGATAGGAAGCATGGTTCGTGGCAGGGAAATACCGGCGCTCTTAATAGCTGAGAGTTCACCGTGCTCTGCGAGATTTCCAAAGGTGATCAGGGACGAAACGAGTATGGACAATGGTAATGCTACCGGAGTCATTACGACGGCGAAGAAGAAAATCAGTTGTGCGATGACGTCGAAGTCGAGCCCCTTGCCGATGATATCATCGAAGTACCGGAGCATATGCTGGCACAGGAGAATAAACACAATAACGAGGAAGGTCATTAAGAATGGACCGGCGAAGGCCGAGAGAAGCAGCTTGTCGATCCTTTTCATTGGCCCTGCGAAGAATCAAAAATGGGGCCAGCCCTCTGGTTATCCGCCTACTACTTTTCGGAGATTGTCAATCAAACCATCCCACAGATCCTGGAGTTCCTGTTGATCATCGAAGTCGGAATAATCAAGGACCTTGAGATATACAGATTGGGTGAGCTCGTTGAACTCGAGTCTGAATTCAAGGTAGGATGGGTCCTTATCGTCGGGGTTTTCAGGGAGGAACTCGTACCGTGCGAAATGGTTGGTCCGAAATGCAATTTGTTTCGCGACGTGTTCTTCGTGATCCCAGTAGAACTTGAAGGTCTTGTTGATGTTATTGATTCGAACATCATCGGCAAACCATTCCGCCAGACCGCCCGCAGTCTGAATGTATGGATACAGCATCTTTACAGAGGCGTGTATTTCATAATCAGCAGTGAACAATCGTTTTTTGGCCATGGTAGTCATGTGACCTGTTGTAATGCGATTAAGTTAGGCTAATTTCTTCATTATGCCAACATAGAAAGTAAATTTTGCCGGATGGTCTTAACTGTACTGTGGGGGGCAGAGACACACCTTTCCGATAGACTAATTCACCGATATAACTTCACCGAGTTTCAGCGTCTTCAGGTCAAGTTTTCTATAATAGAAGTCACGAACTTCAGGGCGGAAAGAAAGATCTTTGTCATCATCTTTTTGAAATTCCACCATTGCAAATCCGAGCTTACCGAATAAACGGATGCCTGTTACGTTCTCGTAATGTGGAGAGATTGATCGAAGCTCTTCTCCCCTGCTGTTGCACGCATAAAGAATAGAAGCATCAGTCTTTTCGATCCTCCCATTTTTGTTGGTATCGTTCTTTTTCACCACCATCAGGATCATCCCTTCAAACGAGTCCGGGAGCTTCATCAGGTGATCGCGATACGATTCGCCATGGTCCCGCGCAATTTTCAGAGGCATGGTTTCGATATAAGTATCATCATTAAACAGTTTCCGGTAGCTATCGTTGCTGAAGTCATAGACCAGAAAGTTTGCATAATAGTTACCCCACACCGCCATCTTATCAGATGAAAAAACATTTTCATTGTAAAGCGTTGGAATAAACAACGTTGATGCTGAATCGGTAATTATGGGTGCTCCGGTATAACGGGAAGGATACTTGCCTTTTTGAGCGGAGGCGTTGCACACGACGAGTGTAAAGATGATCAGTATGACTGTTTTCATGCGAAGTGATTTAAAACAGATGTGAAGATGAGAGAAGGGATCAGGTATTTCTACCTAAAATGAGTGAACACGACGGTCTTGTGGCGAATACGTGTTTACGGGAGCCTTTTCAGATACTCCACTTAGCGGGCAGTCATCGCCCGGGACGTTTTGAGAAAGAGAGAACCATTGCGCTAACTGGTGCCGGATGATTGTAACAGAGTTCTTCAGAAGCAGAGATAACCTTATATAAGCCATATACATCTCCCTTGTACAACAACCCTTATATGAGTTACATGAGACGAAATGGGTTATATCAGGATTACTGGCCTTTCTTTAAAGAAACAAGCATTCCTTTTCGGATAGAATGAGGATGCTGTTTGATTTCCGGCATAAGCATTGGTAATCAATAGGTTTCATCTGGAGGGATGTTTCAAGATTCGTTTTTCCGATGAATGTGGTAAAAAACAAAGAAGCTGCCTTTTTGAGACAGCCTCTTTTGTAGCGCGGGGGGGAGTTGAACCCCCGACCTTTGGGTTATGAATCCAACGCTCTAACCACCTGAGCTACCGCGCCGAAAATGGGAGCGCAAACTTACATTTTGATCTGATTTTTCACAATTTCTTGGGAAAAATATCTGGAGGATGGCTCTTTCAAGCGTAAGACGCCCCACTTTCACGCGAAGAAGTCAGAGCTTCCTGTTCAAATGGTCGTCGAACTTTGGCATTGTGCGCTCATAGTCACTGAATAAGAGATTAGAGGTGAAGATATAGTCGGCGGTTGTTTTGTTGCATGCCATGGGAATGTTCCATAACACTGCAAGTCTCAATAACGCCTTTATATCCGGATCATGCGGCAGCGGTTGAAGTGGATCCCAGAAAAAGATCAGGATATCCACAGCTCCCTCTGTAATCATTGCTCCGATCTGCTGGTCCCCTCCTAACGGTCCGCTCTGCAGCGCTTTAACCGGAAGATCCAGCTCCTTTTCAAGCATTTTCGCTGTCGTGCCTGTCGCTACGATATCAATCGTCGACATCGTCTCGCGGTTATGTCTCGCCCACTCGATCAGGTCCTTTTTCTTATTGTCGTGGGCTACAAGTGCAATTCGTTTCTTCTTCATACATATTTAACTGGTTTCTAAATTACATCATTTGATTTTATATAGCTTATTCTATTTTTGCCAGCCTGTTTAATTATGGAGCAAGAGAATTTGGCAAGGTGGGTTGAGCAGATCGCGAGAGAGTTCAGCCTCCAATTAAAGAATGTAAGTTCGGTAGCCGACCTTCTTAGTGAAGGAGCAACCATTCCATTCATATCCCGCTACCGAAAAGAGATGACGGGTAGCATGGACGAAGTCATGATCGGCAACATCCGCGATCGCATAGAGCAGCTGCGGGAACTCGACAAGAGACGCGAGGCCGTCATTTCATCAATCGAAAAGCAAGGTAAGCTTACCCCCGAACTGCTGGGAGCGGTAGTCAACGCCGAAACCATTGCAGAGCTTGAAGATATTTATCTTCCATACAAGCCTAAGAGAAAAACACGTGCAAGTGCTGCAAGAGAGAAGGGACTGGAACCACTCGCTCAACAACTGTTTGAGCAGGATCGTCTGGAACCGCTCGATGCAGCAGCGGGGTATGTCGATGCAGAGAAAGGTGTAGCCTCTGCTGAAGAAGCGCTTGAAGGTGCCAGAGATATCATCGCAGAATGGATCTCTGAAAACCAGGAGACGCGCAAGCGCATCCGCGAATTGTTCTGGCGTGAAGGCATTATCGAATCGAGGGTGATGAAAGGTAAGGAAACTGACGGGCAGAAATTCAAGGATTACTTCGAATGGACTGAACCGATTTCCAAAACTCCGTCACATCGTCTGCTGGCCATGCGTCGCGGAGAAAAAGAAGGAATTCTTTCCCTTGATATCTATCCTCCGGAAGAAGTAGCACTGCACAGCATGGAGCGCCAGTATGTAAAGGCAGAGAATAAGGCCGCTGAGCAAGTGCGTCTCGCCATCAAGGATAGCTACAAGCGATTACTCCGCCCCTCTCTGGAGACAGAGATCCGGATGGAATCCAAGATGAAAGCTGACGAAGAAGCGATCAAAGTATTCTCATCAAACCTGAAAGAGCTGTTGCTGGCAGCGCCTCTTGGACAAAAGAATGTTCTTGCACTGGATCCCGGGTTCCGGACAGGCTGCAAGCTTGTTTGTCTTGACAGACAGGGTAAGCTTCTCTATAACGACACTATATTCCCTAACGATCCTCAACGCGAGACCACGAAATCCGGCGCATTGATAAAATCGCTTTGTGAGAAGTATGATATAGAAGCTATCGCGATTGGCAACGGTACCGCTAGCCGCGAAACAGAGAATTTCGTGAAGCATATAGGTCTTCCGAACCGGGTCATGATTGTCATGGTAAACGAAAGTGGCGCGTCAGTATATTCCGCATCGGAAGTCGCCCGTGATGAGTTTCCCGACAAGGACATCACTGTTCGTGGAGCGGTATCCATTGGACGCCGGCTCATGGATCCTCTTGCTGAACTTGTGAAAATCGATCCTAAGTCAATCGGTGTGGGTCAGTATCAGCACGACGTTGAGCAAACCAGGCTTAAGCAAGGCCTGGACGACGTGGTAATGAGCTGTGTAAACTCTGTCGGCGTTGAAGTGAATACTGCGAGTAAAGAACTTCTTTCCTATGTATCCGGATTAAGCGCTTCGCTTGCCAGGAATATTGTAGAATATCGCAATCAAAACGGACCATTCCCTACGCGGGAGGCATTGATGAAAGTGCCACGGTTGGGAGAAAAGGTTTTCGAACAGGCTGCGGGATTTCTTCGGATTCACGAAGCTCAGAATCCGTTGGATTCAAGTGCCGTTCACCCAGAGAGCTACAACATCGTAGAGCAAATGGCTGCTGATCTTGGCTGTAGTGTCAAGGATCTCATGACGAGCGCCGAGCTCAGAAAGCAACTTGACCTGACACGGTATGTGAATGAGAAAGTAGGATTACCGACGCTGACAGATATTGTTCTAGAGTTGGAAAAACCTGGAAGGGACCCGCGGGAGAAATTTGAGGTATTCAGTTTCACGGACGGTGTAAATACCATTGCCGATCTAAAAATCGGAATGAAGTTACCTGGTATCGTGACAAACGTTACAAACTTTGGTGCGTTCGTCGACATTGGTGTCCACCAGGATGGACTTGTTCACATCAGCCATCTTTCCGACAAATTCATTAAGGATCCGAAGGAAGCCGTGACGGTTCAGCAGAAGGTAGATGTAACGGTGGTTGAGGTGGATGTACAACGCAAGCGTATAGGGCTGTCGATGAAGAGTGATCCGTTCGGACAACCAGAGGCAGCGCCTCAAAAGTCTGGTCCAAGGAAGCCTTCGCGTCCACAGCAAAAGGAGTTGAGCATGGAAGAAAAGCTTGCCATGCTGGTGAACAAATTCAAGAAGTAATACTTAGTAATTGATAAGGATGCCGGTTAGAATCTTCTTCTTACCGGCTTTCTTTTTTTAGCGTAGGTAGGTTTTCTTTTGAAACTCTTCGTCATGAGTTTCTTACTCGTCTCCATCCGGTAATTTGGCGAATGCACATAATTCTTTTTGACGAACTTCCGGTTATGATTGCTCACCGCATTAGGAGAATTTCTTGTCGGATAAGAGTGTAGTGTCTTTCGGCGTAAAGCCAGCGCATTTGTGTTGATACTGCGGGCATTCTTTGCATTTGTGAAATACCTGTGGTCACGAAAATCCAGCCTTAGGGTGAATTCGTTAGATGCTCCCAATGAATTTCCCAGGTTTCCTGAAAGCACTTCACGACTGTATCCGAGATAGACACCCTTTCCGAATCTGAATGCACCTGTCATTGAGATCGCGCCCCCTGTGCGATATGACCCTCCGAGTGTAAGACGGTTGTTCAAGGTGTAGTACAACCCTCCGTCTATCTGGTATTTTCCGTTTGAAAGATTTCTGACGTACACGATTGGCTCGAGAAGATCGCGATCGGCTGCCATGGGCAACATCACATTGAGAAACCCGGAGTAGAATGCCGGAAACTGCTGAAGCGAATCAGTCAGGCCTGTCAATCCTGTGATACGGTTAGCTGAAGCGCCTACTTTGAAATATCTGCTGGAGAAGCTTAATCCAAAGGAGAAATCCACTTTCGAAATCGCGCCCTGATTGTCGGAGATCAGGACATCATCCATATCCTGCGCGTCGACCTTTGCGAAGTTGATTCTTGAATTGATGAACTCACCGGAGATACCCATTGAAAAAAGATTCTCATCGGTGATCCTGACATGGTAGGCATACGCGGCAGAGGCAAAAAGATTCTCATTCACTCCTGCAGTCTCGCGGTAGACGTTAAGACCAGTCCCCATGCTATGACGCGCAAAAGGTGTATGCAGACTCAGGAAAGTAGTCTGTGGTGCTCCCAGCGCTCCGGTCCATTGTTGGCGGTATGATAAGGTTGCAGAGCCGAGCGTATTGCCCGCGACCGATGGGTTGTAGAGGAAAGAGTTCGTCAGTTTCTGGCTGTAAACCGGCACGTCCTGGGAAACCACCTCAACCGAGATTGCAAACAGGAAGGCAAATGCGAGTAAATATCTATTCATCTATCTCCCCCTTATAATTGACACTGTTCTTGAGAGCACTTTCCCCGATCCGTTGAGCTTCACAACACAGATGTACTGACCTGCTGGAAGGAATTGTCCGTCTTTGCCACGGGCTTCCCAATCGTTCTGGTAATTTTTTGAACTGAAGAGTTCTACTCCCCACCTATCCAGGAACCGGACTTCATTGTCCGGATAACGATCCAGGCTTTCGATATACAGGACTCTGTTCTTATCGTCACCATTGGCGGAGATTATATTCTTGATTGCAAAGTCATTGAGCAAAGCTTCCTCGGACACTGCGAAAACAGTTGTAGCTGAACCCTCGCAGCCGTTTTGCCCTATTGCAAAAAGGGATATGCTGTAATTTCCTGGCGACCCATAGGAATGCTGAGGCGAAGTATCAGTGGAAGAAGTGCCGTCGCCGAGATCCCACTCTACGCTTTGAACCGGAATGTCAGAGGTGAACGCAAAAGTGACAACTTCCTCCGGCAATGAAGTCGGCGGCAAACTTATTTCAAGCGATGGTGCATTGTTAACACTTACATTCACCGACGCGCCTGTTCCAGTTCCACAGTTGTTCACACCGGCTACAGAAACTTGGCCGCCGTTACCCGACGCCGCTGTGATATTAATCGACGATGTTGTGCTGCTACCGGTTAGACCCGAAGGCAAGGTCCATTCGAAAGAAGTAGCACCGTTGATACCTGTGACTGTCAGGATAGTTGATGATCCTTCGCATAGCGCGGGAGGATTATTGATCACAGCTGTACCGGTCGGTGCGGAGTTTAGTGTGACACTGACATCGTCCGTTGACGAGGGACACCCTGCGCGGGCGATGGTCCAACGGAGGGTATATGTGCGGCCTAAAATTCCGGTGAAAGCGCTTCCCGCGTTACCTGGACTGGTCACTGAGCCTCCTACACCGCTTATTATCGACCATGAACCTGTGCCACTGGTTGGAGTATTTGCACCCAGGGCTACCGATGTGCCGCACGCGGTCTGGTCTGCTCCTGCCTGGGCAACGGTCAACGGATTCGAGAGCGTGACTGTGATATCATCTGTGGAAGGAGTACAGGATCCATTTGTGATTGTCCAGCGAAGCGTGTAGGCAACGCCAGCGGTACCGGAAAATGTTGATGTCGGGCTGGAGGCATTGGTGAAGGATCCTCCTGTTCCAGTGACCACAGACCACGAACCGCTTCCCACAGCCGGGGTGTTCGCAGCCAGCGGAGTGCTCGTATTACAAACGAGAAGGTTTGAGCCAGCATTCGCAATGGTTGGAGGCGCTACCAACGTCACGGATACGTCATCGCTGGATGAAGGACAACCCCCGTTCGCGATAGTCCAGCGTAGGGAGTAGGTCGTTCCTGCGGTGCCAGTGAATGTGGTGGTTGGTACCGTCGCATTTGCAAAGGAGCCTCCTGTTCCTGTCACGACAGTCCACTCCCCTGTACCAACGGTTGGGGTATTTGCTGTCAATGCTAAACTCGTTCCGCAGATGTTTTGGTCTGTACCGGCTCCGGCAGTTGTCGGACTACCATTCAGCACGACAACAACATCATCCGAAGAGGCCGCACATCCCGGGTTTGAGACAGTCCAGCGGAGTGTATACGATGTTCCGGTGGTCCCGGAGAAGTCAGACGCTGGAGAAGAAGCATCGGCAAAAGAACCTCCCGCTCCTGATACAATGGTCCATGCGCCAGTACCCACTGTGGGAGCATTGGCGGCAAGCGTAGCCGAGTTTCCGCAGATTGCCAGGTCGGGACCCGCGACTGAAGTTGTTGGTGGCGTAACAAGGGTAATGTTCACATCATCCGTGGAGTTCGTACAAGATCCAGTGATGGTCCATCGCAGGGTGTAAACAGTACCGGCTACACCGGTAAATTCGGATGTAGGCGATGTTGTCGTAGCAAATGAGCCTCCGCTACCCGCGACAACGGACCAGCTACCGGTTCCAACCACTGGTGTATTCCCTGCAAGTATCACAGAAGTACCGCACACAGCCTGGTCAGATCCTGCTACCGACGTTGTTGGAACGGCGATGAAGGCGACGGCGACATCATCTGAGCTTGAACCGCAGAGAGCGTTGGTGGTAACGGTCCAGCGAAGCAGATATGAACTACCGTCAACGCCCGTGAAGGTTGACGTCGGACTTGAAGCGTTCCCAAGGAATCCACCAACTCCGGTAATGATACTCCAAGAACCTGTTCCTGATATAGGGGTTGTTGCCTCCAGGTTAGCGGAGGCGCTACATACAGACTGGTCGGATCCTGCTGCAGCAACGGAAGGACTAGGTCGAACGGTGAAGACCATATCCCCTTCTGTCACACATCCGGTAGCGGTGCTGGTCACCACATAGGTATAGACGTCGTTTGAAGAAACTACTGCATTAGAGACAAGATTATCCGAGGCGTCCTTCCACGAGACACTAAGGTTTGGAGCGACTCCTGTTATAGTTGAATTGTAAGTCGTAAGATCCACGTTTGTTGTGCTTCCACCTGCAACGTCTTCACAGACTTCACCCGAAGGAGAGTTAACTACAGGAAGGACAGTTCCATCTGCGATGGCGAAAGGAAGAACAGTCTGGCATCCGGAAACCTGATGCCGTACGCGAACATTGTAATTTCCTGCAACCATCCCTGTAAGCGTCGATGCAGTGCTGATATTGTTCATCGCTTCATCCGACCACTGGAAGTCGTATCCGGTTACAGGATTCGACGACAGATCCGTTACAACGCCAAGACCATTGGGTGGGACGCAGTTTGATTGAGGCGTTGCGTCAACCGCGAGATCATTGGCCAGATCCATCACTTCGAAGTCGATCTGTGTGGCGAGGCTGATGCATCCTCCTACGTTCTGCCGGACATATCTGGTGTGAATGCCAGGTACTGAAGTGTCGATCCCGAGTTCACTCATAGAAACAGTGGCGCGATCGTTGAGGGGATTGATGAACGATGCGGGCAATAGATTATTAGCGGTAAACCATCTTTGGAAGGTTCCGAGCCCTGTAACTGTCTTCGTAGTCGCGTCATCATCAAGACATACTACACTACCTGAAGGGAAGGTGATTCCAGGCTCCGGCGGTTGCGCCTGCGACGAAATGGTGGCGATCATTTTATTGACTTCCAGGCCGTCGATTACTCCAGTACCCGTACTGCGGATCAGCGTTGTGGGAGGATTCAGTTCGTCATTTGTGTTGATCCGCATTCCGGAGATCGTAATGGCATCTATGGAAGTTGTCCCAGTGATGGTGTATGTGATCCTGATCTGGTTTGTCCCGATTAGGAACGAATTAATGGTGATATCATCACCGGTAGCGGTGATAGTGCCTGTTGTGTTTTCGAGGAGATAGCCTGTAGAAGAAAAGGTAAAGAATACAGTAACGGAGGTGCCTGGTTTGAAATTTCCAGGGTCGGTCTCCGTAATTGTGATGGCAGGATACGACTTGTAGGTTCCAAAACATGCGACCGCATTTGGTTGATTGAGCGCGACTCCCTGTAGAGTAGTAAACGTCCACGTAGAGGTGCCAGAGATTCCTGCAAAGTTGTTCGAAGAGAAATCAGAGAACACTTTATTTCCAATGAGAATGTAGTACGAGGTGTTGGCGTCGAGTGGCGTAGGAAAGCTGAATGAAACAGTATTCGTGCCGTTGGTGACGACGAAAGCGCTGGCCCTGTCGAGGTACGCGACCTCTGCGTTGTCGGAGGTACGCATCACCCTTATACCGGTTTCAGCAGCACTCCCTGCCGCTGTTGAGATCTTGACGCTTTCGCTAAATACAATCCCGAAAGTTCCATCGGTTGCAATGTTTGCCGCCCCATTGACTGGAGATAATGTGTTGACCGTGGGGAGTGTAAAATCGAACTGAATGTCAAAGAAGATCTGACCTGATGCCGGGAGCGACAATTCCGTGGATACGGCTCCGCCGGTCGTAGGTACGCTAAAGATTCCGGTATTATACCTTGAAAAGTAAACCTTATTAAAACCCGGATACACTTTCATATCATCGATGCTGGTGGAACCGAGGTTTTCTATTGTTCCTGAGATTGTCAAATTGTTCAGGTCTATCCGTCGCAGGACCTGACCGCCGGGCAATTCATCAATGACATAAAGGAAGTTGTTCACCTGGTCGAGGTCGATCATCAGTGGCCAGGTCAGCGGGAAGTAAAAGTCAACCGCCGTGCTCCCTATGGTCATACCAATAACCGCGCTCTCATCATAATCGATAAAGTAGAAGGTTCCTTCGTCGTTGTTTACTTCAACGTCAGTGATCACATCGTTTGAATAAGGACCAAGGTCAATAGAGAAGTCGGACCCTCCATTCTCATTGTTGTTCGGGATGAATTTGATTCCACCAACTTCGGGACCATTGGCGGCCCATATGCCGTTGTCGTCGTTGTCGAAGGCAATATTGGCCAGTTCGGCCATCGCCCCTTCAGTGATTACAACAGACTCCTGTGCGGCGGTCGCGAGGGTAGCTCTGATCAGTTCGCTTCCGCCTTCACGGAGGTAATACATCTTACTCCTTTGCTGAGCTACGACCAGGGGACCGAGAGTGTTCAGTCCACTTTGAAGGACTGTCGGAAATGCGAAGGCACTGGGGCCCATGCTTGCGCGGTTGATTGTACCTTTTGAGGACTCTGTATAGTAGATGCTTTGCGCGCTAATGCCCAATGTGGAGAGCAGAAAGAGACAGATCAGGACCAACTGTTTCTTCATTCGACGAGAGGTTAGGGCTAATTGACGGTTTAATCCTTAAGGTTTGATAAATGTAACCAAAATTCTGTAAACGGCTGATTGTTTCGTCGGGATAATGCAGAGCGCCATCGTTAGCATGGTGGACAGGTCCTGCGACGGTAATTCAAATCGTGACCATTTACATTTGGCACTTAGAGCGGAACGCATATATTCGCACCGCAACTATCTGACCTATGCTACCAAAACACAATCCTGTCGAGGCTACGAGCTGGCGAAAGCTTGAAATGCTATTCATGACGCTTCAGGCCACCCATATGAGAGATTTGTTCCATGAGGATCCGGACCGCTTTACAAGGTTCCACCTGAAGTTTGAAGACATCCTCATTGACTATTCCAAGAACATCATAACGGAGGAGGTGATGGCAGAACTGGTAAACCTCGCCAACGAGGTCGAGCTTAGAGATGCTATCTTCGCGATGTTTAATGGGGCAAAGATCAACGAGACCGAAAACAGAGCGGTCCTTCACACCGCGCTGAGAAACCGGTCGAATAAATCTGTTATCGCCGACGGTGAGGATGTCATGCCCGCTGTGAATAAGGTTCTCGAGCAGATGAAGAGCTTTTCCGATCGTATCATCAATGGCGAATGGAAAGGTTATAGCGGTAAGAGAATCACAGACATTGTGAATATTGGTATCGGGGGATCAGACCTGGGGCCATACATGGTCACCGAAGCCCTTCGCCCCTACTGGAGAGGTATCCGCCCTCATTTTGTATCCAACGTAGACGGTACACACATTGCTGAAACCGTGCGTAGTCTGGACCCGGAAACAACAGTCTTCATCATTGCTTCCAAGACCTTCACCACACAGGAAACCATGACCAACGCAGAGTCTGCACGCAATTGGTTTCTTGAGAAGACGGATAACAAAGGCGAGGTAGCAAAACACTTTGTCGCTGTTTCCACCAATGAAAAAGAGGTAACGAAGTTTGGTATCGAACCGGCGAACATGTTTGTTTTCTGGGATTGGGTTGGAGGTCGTTATTCGCTCTGGTCATCAATAGGGCTTTCGATTTCGGCAACTATCGGATATGAGAACTTCATACAGTTACTGGAAGGAGCTCACGCGATGGATGAACACTTCCGTAATGAACCACTTGAGAAAAACATTCCGGTTACGCTGGCACTGATCGGGATCTGGTATAACAACTTCTTTGGCGCAGCTTCAGAGGCAATTCTTCCTTACGATCAATACATGCATCGGTTCGCTGCATATTTCCAGCAAGGGAATATGGAAAGCAACGGTAAGTCTATTGATCGCAACGGGCAACCTGTTTCCTATCAAACCGGGCCTGTCATCTGGGGTGAGCCGGGCACTAATGGCCAGCATGCTTTCTACCAGCTTATACATCAGGGAACCAAGATCGTTCCATGTGACTTCATAGCTCCCGCTGTTTCACAGAACAAGGTTGGTGATCATCATGAAAAGCTTTTGTCAAACTTCTTTGCACAGACGGAAGCGTTGATGACTGGCAAAGCGATGGATGAAGTCCAGACGGAACTGAAGAATGCAGGCATGTCGAAAGAGGCGATTGCATTCCATGCGCCTTTCCGTGTGTTCGATGGAAACAAGCCCAGCAACAGCATCCTGTTCAAACAACTGACCCCCCGTACGCTGGGTAGTCTTATCGCGATGTATGAACACAAAATCTTTGTGCAGGGAGTGATCTGGAACATCTTCAGTTTTGATCAGTGGGGAGTAGAACTTGGGAAAGTACTTGCTAAAAAAATTCTTCCCGAACTCACTTCAGGTGACGATGTGACTTCGCACGATTCTTCAACCAATGGCTTAATCAATTATTTCAAACGATTGAAGTCTAATTGATTAAATAAATAATTGTAAACTAAAAACAGTCCATTATTTTTGATGGATTTTTCAGGCAAATGGGTAATAATATTTCGAAAATTGGAGTGTTCACATCGGGCGGAGATGCGCCTGGAATGAATGCTGCAATTCGTGCGGTGGTGCGTGCCTGCACTTACTATAAGATGGAGTGCTACGGCATTATGCGTGGCTATGAAGGAATGATCGAAGGTGATCTTGTCAAACTCGGCGCACGTTCTGTGGGTAACATCCTGCAGCGCGGAGGGACAATCCTGAAGTCTGCGCGCAGTGCAGAGTTCCGAACCGCTGAAGGCCGCAAGAAGGCTTATGAGAAACTAACCAAAGATGGTATCAACGCTCTTGTTGCAATCGGTGGCGACGGTACCTTCACGGGCCTCCATAAGTTCTTCGAAGAATTTGCAATTCCGTCTATCTGCATCCCTGGAACGATTGACAATGACCTGGCTGGAACAGATTATACGATCGGATACGACACTGCTACAAACACTGCGGTGGAGGCCATCGACAAGATCCGTGACACTGCTCTTTCGCATAACCGGTTGTTCTTCGTTGAAGTGATGGGAAGAAACTCCGGATACATTGCCATGAATAGTGGTATCGCCGGAGGGGCTGCGGCCATTGTTCTTCCTGAGGTGAATCTTTCCTTTGAAGATCTGTATCAATTGCTCGGCGCAGGCGAGAAGTCGAATAAGAAGTCAAACCTGGTGGTTGTTGCTGAAGGATCTAAAATTGGCGATGCACACACGCTGGCAAAAATGGTAGCGGAGCGCACAAGTTATTACGACATCAAAGTGACAGTACTGGGACATCTTCAGCGCGGCGGAGCGCCGACCTATTTCGATCGCGTGCTGGCCAGCAAGATGGGTGTTGCAGCAGTTGAAGGGCTGCGCGAAGGAAAGAATGACGTGATGGTTGGAATCAAGGATAACAAGATCGTCTACAACAGTTTTGATACCATCATGTCCAAACATCACGAAATCGACAGTGAGTCTATAAGGCTCGCGAAAATATTGTCAGTCTGATATTGGAACACAGCGGTTGGGCAGATGATAGCCTGGCCGATGAATATATTTTTTTCAGATGCGGAAAAGACTATGACGACGCGGTTCGCGCAAAATTGTAGGGCGATTCGGCAGATTTCAAATTGAAGCTTATGAAAGATCTGACCATTGGTATTGACATCGGCGGAACGAACACTAAGTACGGGATAGTCGACCGCGACGGAAATGTGGTACATCAGGGAAGTATTTCCACCACACAATACGAAGAATTCAAAGACTACTTCGATGGCCTTTCTCATGCATTAAGGGAAGGTATTTCGACGATCAATTTTGCTCACCGCATCATCGGCGTCGGTGTCGGTGCCGCCAATGGAAACTATTACAAGGGAACTATCGAGCGCGCCACTAACCTCAAGTGGAAAGGTATCATTCCGCTCGCCGAGATGTTTAGAGAGGAGTTCGACATTCCGGCTATCATCACCAATGACGCCAACGCTGCGGCTGTGGGCGAAATGGTCTATGGCTCGGCCAAAGGCATGAAAGATTTTGTGGTGATCACGCTGGGTACTGGCCTTGGAAGTGGTTTCG
>JAEYXN010000205.1 GCA_023431285.1 Bacteroidota bacterium | reverse complement strand
ATGCTTCCAGACTCATCTTCGTTACCACCAGTCATAGTCCCGGATTGCTCATCTACGGAAGTATCCTGCTGTGTGTACGACTCTACAGGATCTTCGGTCTTTGGAAGAGCCCGAGTTGCTTCCGCGGACGGCGTTTCTCTGGTCTGTTCTGCATTGAATTCATAGGCCCACCATGCGACAGGCCCCACCATCAACAAGAGGGCGCAGGCGATCATCAATTTACGGGATACTCCCAATGAGGGCGACTTTTTTGGCAATGCGCCGGAAATTCGATCCCATGTCTCTTCGTCAGGATCTTCACTATAATCGCCAAGCCGCGATTTCATCCCGTTCCATAAATCTTCTTCAGGCAATTTTTTCATAGCGTATTATTCCCAGTCGATTCAATTTCTCTTTCAATATTTGCTTTGCATAATGCAGTTGAGAACGGGAAGTGCTTTCCGTTATCCCCAGCATATCCGCCGTCTCTGCATGGCTATATCCTTCTACAACCAACAGGTTAAAAACTAAACGTGATCCTTCCGGCAAGTCGTTAATGAGATTGATCAGCGACTCATTTGTCAGGTTGTCTAATATGATCTCGTGTCCCCGTCCGGCGATATCGTGATCCCCGGAGTACTCCGTAAACGCATCAAGTCGTTTTTGTTTATGATAGTGGTCAATTGCAGTTCTGACAGCGATGGATTTCATCCAGCCTTCCAAAGATTCCGCAGAGTTAACATTCTGAATATTCGAGAATATCTTTATAAAAGTTTCCTGCAGGATATCCTGCGCATCACTGCGACTTCGCGCATAACGCCTGCACAATCCCATGAGCCTTCCCTTGAAAAGGTCATATAGTTCGCGCTGCGCGCTTGCGTCATTTGCTTTGCATCGGTCAAATATCTGATGATGTCCCATTATATAATCGGGAAAATCCACCCGCTGTCCAGCGCGTGGATTTTCCCGGAGGCTGTTAGAATTTTAGAATATCTCGATTTTTACTTTAGCGGAATAACACTGTTGATCTATACAGACCTTATAGGTCAGACTATCCAGAATGGTCGGGTTTGATTCCGACAGTTCATAGGGGTACATGATAATATCAGAATTGACTATAACATCTGAGTGATGAGGCAATTCGGTTACCGAAATTTCCGGGGCGGCTCCGCAGAGATAGTCGTTCATCAATACACCCAATCTAAGAGTGTCAGACGAATGCCCAAGTTGCAGATAATAGCTATCCGGGTTGATGATCGGTTGACACGGATTCAGGCTTCCGGTCACAGTAATGGCCAAGGTTGCAAATCCGACAACGGTTGGGTTACTTGCTCTGTACACTTTGTACACCACACTATCCTGAAGGTCCTGACCGTTATTCGGCGCCATATAAAAAATCTGATTATCAGGAGTCACACTCGCCGTACCGATATGCGGAGGGAATGAATTGTTGGGTCGATAAATTTCAAGTACAAGATCAGACGGATCTGCGCACAGAATATCATTCGCCAATACGTTCACAGTGACAGGAGTTCCCGCCGTATAAATCCAATCATCCTGAGGATAGATACATGGCAGATTATCGGGGTTCTGATCCACTATAATATCGACGGTGTCGGTCTGGAGCAATTTGTTGTTGGCGTCATGTATTGAAAGGAGAAACGCATCCTTGCCCTGATATTCCTTAAACGGAATGTATTTTAAGAGACCTGTCCCGACTTCCGTCAACGTGCCGTTCCTGGGTTGGGATGCGATGTTAAGCTTGATCTTGCTTTTGGTTTTGACGAGGGAATAGAGGTCGATGTAACCTCGTCCGTCCGTGAGAACACGCAGTTCACCGCCAGCCAGTTCAAACGAGTTCTCGGTTGGCTGCACATCCTGCTCTAACATGTCACAGGCATAGAAGGTCATTAGCATCGCAAGCCCCGCCACGGGGGCGATAAGCGATCTTATCCGGTGAGTGAGTGTCATCATAGTTTGCTGATTTTGAAGGTAAGACTGGTTTATGAGGCCTAACGCTGTAAAGAGGGACAATAAATTTATAAATATTTTCCTGTGGCCCCACATCAGGAGCGTCATGAATACTAAAGCTTCACCAAAGTTGTGCATACCTGAGGGTGACTGAGCTCCGATGTGCATTTCGTCAATTGTATTTACCCAAACGTCAATTCAAGCTGCAAAGAACGCAGGGGCTGGCTACATTCACTTTTAATGGCAGGGGCTATTTCATGTAATCAACAAATCAATGAAAGTAAGTGTTACTAAGCTTTTTATCACGGTGATTTTATTCATGACCGCCAGTACAAGCTATGGCCAGTCGACAACTTCTGTAAAAGGGACAATGGTTACTGAAAACCTTGAGTCGTCGATTCTGAAAGAGAATCGAATCGGTATCGATCCTCGAAGGAAGGTCAAAGTTTACTTACCGCCTGGCTACGGATCTTCAAAGAAATCATATCCAGTGGTGTACTACCTCCATTCGGCGTTCAGCAACCCCGACAAACTTTTTGAAAACGAAAGAGTCATCGAGCTTGTTGAACGTGCATTCACCCAGGGGATTGTTCGGGAGTTCATTTTCGTGGCCGCAGACTACACTTCCCCAACAATTGGAAGTATCTACGAAAACTCTCCGGTGAGTGGAAGGTGGCTAGACTTTACGATCCAAGAACTGGTACCCTTCATTGATCGCAGGTTCAGGACGTTAGCCACACGGGCCAGCCGCGCCGTGACCGGCGATTTTTTTGGAGGCAGGGGAGCGTTGAAACTTGCCATGACCCACGCCGAGGTCTTTAGCGTTGTTTATGCGTTACATCCCGTCGGAACAGGAACTGGTCAGTTGCCCTGGCCATATATAGATATTGACTGGAAAAAAGCTCATGAGGCTAAATCATTCGATGATATCCGCAAGGCAGACGGACGCACACAAATATTTGTGGCTTTCAGCCAGGCATATCTGCCGAATCTCAATCGTCCGCCACTCTTTTGTGATTTCTACACAGAAGTGGAAGAAGGCTCCCTGAAATATCTTCCCGATAGAATACTTAAGCTTAAGAAGGGTTTCCTGCTTGACGAGACGCTTAATGAATGCGCAGACAACCTACGCACTATGCGCGGGATTGCATTCGACTGGGGAAGATTTGATAACACTTACGCGCACGTGCACTCAAATCAGCAATTCAGCAGAAAACTTGCAGATCTTGGTATCGATCATGAAGCTGAAGAATACAGTGGAAATGTTTGGGACCATACCTGGACTGATCATGGACGGTTCTACTCACGCGTCCTACCGTTTTTAGACCGTCACCTTTTGTTTGAATCGAGGACAAAGATCAAGTAACGTATTGTCGAAAGAGAAGGAAAAATGCATTCAAATAGTGACGCGTTACTTCGGACCTGACACATACCTTGATTTTAAAGACGCTCAGTGATCGGTGATTACTGTTGATAATAGACCTTTGCCGAGCAGTCACCATGTTAATAAACAAATTTCAAAAATGGCAAATGAAGCAATCCTGGACCTGAGTGACTATGTGTTTGTCAACGCACACTATAAGGGTGGATGGGGAGATTCATCGAACGGAGGCGAGTTTGAGGGCAACATGTCGGATGTGATGAAAAAGATGCCAGATGGAAAATTGAAATATAATCGTCAAATGGGCAACCGGGAAGTGACCTGACCATCTATAAGAAATAAATTATCATCAAATGTTGTAATTTTTTGTAAGTTGAGTAATGACTTTGGCCGTCTTAAGACTTCCGAATGAACATAATACTTCCTGGATTTTCAGGTACAAACTTCATCATATCCCGTTTTGGTTTCTGTACCACTACCTTTCTTGGGCGTTAATAGTCGGAAGTCTCACGGAACCGGCTATGAAAATAACTCAAGGTCCGGTACCAATTAAGTTTTTCTTCTATATCGTCTTTCAGGCAGTCGGAGTGTACTTCAACTTGTATCTCCTTATTCCACGGTTTCTCGAGAAGGGCCGATACGTGGTTTATCTCAGTATGCTTGTGCTTACGATTCTTGCGACAGCAGTATGCATTGTACCGGGGTACTATGCAACGGCGTGGATATCAGAAAAACCATTCTTAGAATTGTTCGGCCGCCAACCCGAGGACTTCATGCATTTCTTCAAGATAAATGCGTTGCCTTCCACTATTGCAAGTATGACGCTGGCAATGAGTGTTAAGCTTGCGAAAAACTGGATCAAGTCGAAGCAAAGAGAAGAAGATCTTAAGAGAGAAAAAATGGAGACGGAATTACAATTTTTGAAGTCACAGTTCAATCCCCATTTCCTGTTTAATACCATCAACTCAATTTTTGTTTTGATCAACAAGAATTCTGAGAAAGCATCTGATTCCCTTGCCATGTTCTCCGGATTATTAAGGTATCAACTTTATGAATGCAATGAGCAATACATCTCCGTAAAACAAGAACTCGATTATGTTGCCAACTTCATCGAACTCGCGCGTCTCCGGCTCGAAAGAAATACGGTCGTAGAAAGTAATATCGATCAACCTCTGGAGCCTTCTTTAGGGATCGCACCATTTATCCTGATGCCATTTATAGAAAACGCATTCAAACATGTTTCGCAGGCTAAGGACACCGATAATTGGATCGAAGTCTCGGTTAATTTTAAAGGCGAGGAGATTCGCTTCCATGTTATCAATACCAAGACAAATCAGCAGCCCATACCAAAAGAACCGGCACAGCACAAAGGCATCGGACTAAAGAATGTGCAACGCAGGTTGAAACTTCTTTATCCGGAGAGACATCAACTGGAAATTCGGGAAAGCGAAAATGAATTTGAGGTCAATCTTTCCCTCACTCTGGCAAGTATTAGTCAACCTCCGCCGTCAACGAAGGTTGACACCCACAACATCCCGGTATGGAACTAAAATGTGCAATCATCGATGATGAACCGCTGGCGCGTGAGTGCATCGAGGGCTATGTACGCCAGATTGATTATCTGAAATTGATAGGCACCGGAAATAATCCTATGGAGCTTTCCAGAATTCAGGGCCATGATCAATTGGATTTAGTTTTTCTGGACATCCAGATGCCGATAATCAATGGAATTGATTTCCTTAAATCAGCTCCGTATGAACCAATGGTGATCATCACTACAGCATATCAGAGCTTTGCTTTGGAGGGATATCATTTGAATGTTATGGACTACCTTGTAAAACCCGTCACTTTTAACAGATTTTTGACGGCGGTGGCTAAGGCCCGTGACTATCAGCAAATGCGCGTTATGCAGAAGGGTGGGGATGGGGGAGCAGCAAAATACTTTTTCGTTAAGTGTGGACACCGGTATGAACGAATCCATTTTGCTGACATCCTGTTTATCGAAGCACTGCAGAACTACGTGACGATCTATACTACCAAAGACAAATACATCACGCTGCTAAATCTCAAGACTGTTGAAGAGAAGCTTGACAATAAGGTTTTCATCCGCGTCCATAAATCGTACGTCGTTTCCATTCCAAAGATTGACAGCATCGAAAACGCGGAAATTTTTATTCAGAAGCACCGGATTCCCATAAGCCGGCATTTTCGAGAAGAGGTGATTGAGCGGGTGGTGAATGATAAGTTGTGGAGAAAGTGAAGAGTTTCTCTACTTGAACGTGAGTAAAAAGCAAAAACGCAGAGACCCAGAGACGCTGAGGAACGCGAGTTTAAGACTGACGTCTTAAACAATAAAATGCAAATGCCCTAAGTATGTGCGGACAGATTGCCGCTTATCGTTTACGTATGCCGGTTCGATCTTCCGGTCAACGAAAAAAGAATATTGGAGTAAAAGAAAAAGGCGCCGTGCGGGCGCCTTTGAGTGGGTTTACTTGACCGTTTCCAGTATAGAGTAATAAGCCTTCTTCGGCTTGTGGGCTCTGTCGAATATCAACGGATAGTCGGTTCTGCCACGCGCCGGGAAATCATTCTTCCAGGAGTTTCCATCCTGCACACCCCAGAAAGTAACGCGTCCGATTTTATCCTTGTGTTTGTTGAACAACTCGAAAATAGCTTTGTATCGGTTCGCCAGTGCGACCTGCACAGAGTCAGGCAGGCCATTGGTGTAAGGATTAACGTCCACCGAGCTTTGCGCTACGTCTGTGATGTTAGAGGAGGCGTTGCGCTGCGGGTTAGGAAGAACGGAAATATCCAATTCTGTGATCACCACTTTTACACCTTCCTTTGAAAGGGTTAAAATACTTTTTTCAATTTCTTCAATCGTAGGTGAGTCCATATGCCAGTGACCCTGCATACCAACTGCGTCGATACGCAGTCCCTTTTCCTTCAGCATTCTCACAATACGAACTGCGCCCTCCACTTTTTCAGGCTTGAACATGTTGTAGTCATTGTAGTATAACTCAGACTTCGGGTCAGCAGCCTGTGCATACTCAAACGCTTTCAGGATAAACTCATCGCCGGCAATTTGATAGTAGAAGGAGTTTCTCATCGTACCATCGTCGTTAAGGGCCTCGTTCACCACATCCCAGCCACCAATTCTTCCTTTGTACCGACCTGCCACCTTATCGATGTGCTCTTTCATTCTTTGATACAACACATCTTTGGAAACGAGAGCCTTGTTGTCATCGACGAAAACCCAACCGGGTACCTGCGAATGCCACACCAGCGTATGACCGATGATGAATTGCTTGTTCTTCTCGCCCAGCGCGACAAAGTTATCAGCAGTCTCAAACTTATATTCATTGGGTTGGGGATGAATCTCGGACCATTTCAGATCATTCTCAGGACTAATTGAGCTAAACTCATTCACGATCAACGGTTTGGCAAGGGAATCACGTCCGTTTATCTGCTGTGCATTGATAGCGGCGCCGATCAGATAGTGATTCTTAAATGCTTTTCGAAGCGTTGTTTTTTTCTGCGCTACCGACTCGGTACCCACAAACAATAACGACGCTCCCAGAATGGACAATAGAATAGATTTCATTTCAAGCAGTTTTTTTCTCAATGTAGAAAGCAGAAGCGAATCTGACAAACCGAATATGGAAGTGCCGTGAAGATTTCGACGTTCGATTAAAATCATTCGACCGGTACAAAAATGGTGTGCTGAAAAAATATCATTGACACTTCAAATGTCTCCACATTGGACGGATATATCCGACTTGTTTTCATAGGCGGGGTGGACCCCCATGTGTAACGCAGCGGAAACTCTATTGTAGCGATCCCGAAAAAATTGCTGGATAACATTACCATTCTAAGATTATTTTAATGGATGAGGAGAGCCTGCCGGCTTTATGTCAAAAAAAGTTGAGGGAACTATAACCTTATCGCTGGCACGCTGTTTAATGATAGTGAAACTATCTAAAATAAAGGTATTACTATGATATCCTTCAAGCTGAACGAAAACCTGTTTATCAGAGATCCGCTCACATCGGAACTGGGAGAACGCATGATTTCTAAAAGCATTCAACTGATCGACAAAATGGGTTTCGAAGCCTTCACTTTCAAGAAACTCGCAGAAGAGATTGACTCAACCGAAGCCTCCGTCTATAGATATTTCGAGAACAAACATCGCCTTCTGGTGTACCTGATTGACTGGTATTGGACGTGGATCGGGTTTCGAATCGATTTCAAGACTTCAAACATCCAAGATCCCAGGGCTCGGTTGAGAGTTTGCCTGCGGGTCTTAACAGAAGAGAGCGAGCCTGACCCAGGTTTTCCGTCCTTTGATGAAGCAGCATTGCAACGGATCGTGGTTTCTGAATTCGAAAAGACTTACCTGACCAAGAACGTCGACGACGACAACAGAGAAGGGTTGTTCTTACCTTATAAAAGTATCTGTACAAAGGTTGCTTCGGTTGTAACAGAGATCAACGCATCTTATCCTTTTGCTCGGACACTCGTAAGCACGCTCCTTCTTTCAATCACGCACCAACTTTACTACGCGCAACACCTTCCGTCTCTTACCGAGATCAAGTTCAGCCCCAAACGACATCGCCGGAAATTATACGATTTTGTCGAAGACATAGTGTTCAAAACAATCGAAAACTAAGATGTTGTCGACGCGAGACATTGCTAGAATACTTGAGGCGGCTGCGAGAATTTTGAAAACTCCTGTAGATAGGGAGGTGCTTGAGGAAGTCATGCGGCACCAAAAGCACTACGGGGTGCAGGAATTTAAAGAATTTGAGAGAAACCTCACCGAGTCAGCGAGAAAGATGCATCTTCTGATGCTCAAATATCTTGTCCCACCAGATCAGCTCAGAGAGTTCATCAGGAATAACCCTCTGACCCTGGCGATTTCTTTGATGGAAGGGACTTTACACCCAATTCTTATTGAAGGAGGAGGCACGTCCCGCATCATAACGCCCGGCGCTGAGCAAAGAGTGATGGATGAACTCCCGGAACTTCTGAAGGACGCAGACGGATCTGTCATCGTGTTTGCTGTTTTTGGGCAACAGGGAATGGTGAGTGAATTCGCGACGGATGGGCCAGTGCACAAGCTGAAACCCTTTTCGCGGCTTGTCAGGTTACTGGCTGCCGAAAAAAGAGAGATCCTCTACATATTGCTGTACGGTGTTGTTATCGGGCTGACGAGTCTTGCACTTCCGCTGGGCATTCAAACCACAGTGGAGCTGATCAGCGGAGGCGTGTTCTTCAGCTCAGTTTATGTGCTCATTGCACTGGTGATCATCGGTGTTTCCTTCACCGGTGTTCTTCAGATCGTTCAGATCAGTATTGTTGAGCACCTGCAACGGAGAATCTTCACAAAAGCGGCATTTGAATTTGCCTTTCGCATACCCAGGCTTAAGCTTGATGCATTGACAGACGCGTATGCACCTGAACTGGTGAATCGTTTTTTCGATATCATGACGTTACAGAAGGGGCTTCCAAAGTTTCTTACCGATCTTTCAGCTGCGGCGATCCAGGTCTTTTTTGGTCTTCTCCTTCTATCCCTCTATCACCCGTTCTTTGTATTCTTCAGTGTCTTTCTTCTGGCGGTGCTTGGGGGGATCTTTTACCTGACCGGACGCAGAGGGCTAGAAACATCGCTCCATGAATCCAAGTATAAGTATAAGCTTGTCTACTGGCTGGAAGAGCTTGCAAGAAGCCTGAACTCCTTTAAGCTTGCCGGAAATACTGACTTGCCGGTTTCACGAACGGATCACAACGTAAACAATTACCTCTCGTACAGGAAGGCGCATTTCGGTGTCCTGATAACTCAGTATTCCTTCATCGTCCTATTTAAGGTGCTGGTCACGGGAGGGTTGCTTATCGTAGGGACGATGCTGGTCGTGCAGCGTGAAATAACGTTGGGACAATTCGTCGCCTCAGAGATTATCATCATTCTCATTCTTAACGCCGTAGAGAAAGTCATTATGCACATGGAAGTTGTCTACGACCTGTTGACAGCAGTGGATAAAATTGGTTCGGTCACAGATCTTCCTCTCGACAGACCTGGGGGTGTTGATCTTGCGAACCACTCAGCGGCGGCATACAGAGTCGAGGCCTCGGATCTTCGTTACCGTTACGCTAACCGCCCGCACTACGTTATCAAGGGAATAAATTTCAGTGTGAAAGCGGGGGAGAAGGTGTGTCTTAGCGGCCCGGAAGGCTCGGGAAAAAGCACACTCACCAGATTGATAGCGGGACTCAGCGAAAATTATGAGGGTGCTCTAACCATCAATGGAATTTCGATGCATGATCTGGATCTGCTGAATGTGAAGAACCGTATTGCAAAAAATATCTCACAGGATGACATTTTTGACGGGACAATCCTGGATAACATCATTCTTGGAAAGGACAATCAAAGTTCATACGACGCCCTTGCAGCGATTGAGAAAGCCGGGCTTTCACCATTTTTCAACCAGCTTCCTAAAGGGCTCAATACACATATTCTCAGCGGAGGAAAAGGATTCTCCAATACAGTGCTCCACCGCTTGATCTTAGCGCGGTGCTTTGCAAAACAACCAGGGCTACTTATTCTGAATGATTTCTTCAGCGGACTGAGACGAAGTGAAAAGCTGGATCTGATTAATAGGGTGACGGGTCCGGATAGCCGTTGGACTCTCATCACAGAATCGAATGACCCGCTGATCATGGCGGCCTGCGACCGTGTGATTGTTATGAATGCAGGGACCATTGTTGCGGAAGGCAATTACGGTGAGTTAGTCAAAGAGGATAGCATAAGACAGTATTTCCAATAGCGTTATGTTGAACAAAGAAGTGAATACGGCACTGCAGCAACGGCTGCATACCCTTGAAGCTCTGCAAACACCCCGCGCGACGAGAGTGCTGGCCCGAATTCTGATGGTTATGGCGGGAGTTTTTGTGGCCATCCTTTTTGTCCCATGGCAGCAGAATATCCGCGGCAACGGAAGTGTGATAGCCTTCAACCCC
The DNA here is from genome assembly GCA_023431285.1 of Bacteroidota bacterium. Classification (GTDB taxonomy): domain Bacteria; phylum Bacteroidota; class Bacteroidia; order Cytophagales; family Cyclobacteriaceae; genus Ohtaekwangia. The sequence continues at coordinate 45,902 of JAEYXN010000205.1, read as the reverse complement.
GGAAATCGTCCGCAAACAGTGGAAGCTATCATACCCGGACGTATCAGCGCATGGCATGTTGCAGAAGGGCAGACGGTCAGTAAAGGTGATACCATTGTTTCGCTCACGGAGATTAAGGAAAAATATTTTGATCCTGAACTCCTTACGCGACTGCAGCAACAGATCGCTTCTAAAGAGAGCGCTGTGGTGTCGAAAAGGAACAAGGCTGAAGCGCTTTCGAGACAGAAAGCTGCGATAGAAGAAGGACTGAAGCTGAAGGTAGATCAACTCCTTGCGAAACTAGAGGCGGAGCGGGTAAGGTTTAAGAACATAGAGAATCAGTACCTACGCAACAAGCAACTTTTCGAAGCCGGCAATATTGCATTAACGAAATTTCAGGATATAGAATACAAATTTCAGGCAAGTCAGGCTGACTTACTTAATGCACAGACTGAACTTGACAGAACGCGCGCGGAATATCTGGATAAAACAAGCAAGTCAGAGTCGGATATCAACAGCACGTTCGGCGAAATTTTTGAGGCTGAGGCTGAGCTGGCCAAACTTCGGAACGAATTCAGCAACATGAGGATCCGGAGTTATCAATATGTGATCCTCGCACCTCAGTCTGGCATGATCGTAAAGGTAATGCAATCTGGAATCGGAGAGACGGTTACAGAGGGTCAGGCGATCTGTACTATCGTACCTGACGCAAAAGACATTGCCGTTGAAATGTATATCCGTGCTATGGATGTGCCGCTTATTTCTCAGGGGAGAAAAGTACGAATTGAGTTTGACGGCTGGCCCGCGCTTCAATTCTCAGGATGGCCAAGCGTCTCAGTAGGATCGTTTGGCGGAGTCGTCGAAGTCATCGACATGGTGAACTCACAACCAGGAGAATTCAGAATCCTTGTGAAGCCGGATCCTCATGATGAAGCGTGGCCCTCGCTGCTTCGTATCGGCTCGGGCACGAAAGGATGGGTCATGCTCGACGATGTGCCGGTGTGGTACGAACTTTGGCGACAAATCAATGGATTTCCTCCAAGCCTTTACAACAACTTTCAGGCAGCGGAATCTCACGAGCACGAAAGGAAACTTAAGGAAAAAGACAGCACCAATTGAATATGAGGTCAACACTAGTTCTGCTCCTTTCCATCAGCCTTTCATTTCAGGTGTCCGCACAAAAATTTCTCGATTCTTTATTGAGAGCGCCTGATAGCACGGTTGTATTTACGATTAATGATCTCACTGCATTCATCCTCTCCAATCATCCTGTCGTGAAACAGGCCGAACTACTGAGCGAAACTGCAAGGCAGGAAATACGGTTTGCTCGCGGAAATTTCGATCCCAAATTTTCACTCGATTGGCAAAACAAAGAAAAGAACGGTATTGAATATTATAACAAGCTTCACTCGGAGTTGAAGGTTCCGTTACGTATGCCGGTAGAGCCAAAGGTTGGCGTAGAAAGGAACCTGGGGGAGTATCTCAATCCGGAAAACTATGTGGGAGACGAGTATAATTACCGACAGGTTTATGCTGGCCTCTCGTTGCCGCTCGGGCGCGGACTGATAACCGATGAGCGAAGAACGACGCTTCGTCAGGCCGAAGTGTTTGCTGAACTCGCCGAGTCTGAAAGAGTAAAACAGATCAATAAAATTCTTCTTGAAGCCGCCAAAGATTACTGGTCGTGGTTTCACGATTATTACAATTACCTATTGCTGAGGCGTACCCTTAAAGTGTCGAGGGAAGTCTTTGAGAGATCAAGATTGACATTCGAATATGGGGAGCTTGCCGCAATTGACACAGTACAGGCGAAGATCCTTGTTCAGCAAAGGGAGATTGAATTGAAAGAAGCAGAGCTTGATTTCAATAACAGCTTATTAAAAGTCTCTCTTTATCTCTGGGACTCGTCAGCTAATCCTCTCAGGCTGGACCCGAAATATATTCCGTCGGCAGACAATATAAACAAGCTGCTGGTTCGTTCGGAACTGGAGGAGCTCAAATCAAACGCAATTGAAAATCACCCGGAACTGCAGGTGGTGCGATTAAAATTGCAACAGCTGGCGTTCGAACGTCGGCTTCGAACGGAAAACTTGAAACCACAAATCGATCTCAATTACAATCTCATCAATAAACCGTTAACACCAGCCGGTGATGTCACATTATCAGGAAACGATTATAAAGTAGGAGTTGATGTTTCATTCTCCCTATTCCTACGCAAAGAGCGGAGCAAACTTGCCATGACGCGCCTGAAGATTTCTGAGCTTTCCTTTGATGAACAGGCACTGACTCAGCGAATCGTAAACGAAATCGAGAGGACGTATAACTCGTTAACAATTCTGAATGCAGTTCTCACGCAACAGCTGGAGATGGTTCTAAGTTATGAGCAACTGTTCAACGCTGAGTTATTAAATGTAACCAATGGTGAGAGTGATCTGTTCAAGCTGAACTTCCAACAAGAGAAATTACTCCAGGCTCAAACAAAGGTAATTAAAGTTATCGCCAACATCCATAAAGAACTATCCGTATTAAACTGGGCGGCGGGAATTCGTCCGGCTGGTTTGGAAAACTGATATACAGATCAGTTTAATGAAACTCTATTTGTCACCTCAATAATGGCTCGAAGCTCATCATTGAACGGTATTGCACAAAGCAGGCCTGGGTCAAACACGCGTTGAGCTATGTGGGTCCAAGAATTCATACGGTACCGCTTCGCTTCAGCCTCATAACAGAAAAGAAACTTTAAACAGGAGATCATGATTAACACTACAGATAACAAAACACACCTGTCCATAAAATTTCAGGAAACGGTACCTCTTATGAATCTGGTCTCGCAAAGTGACGACTGAAGCCAGCGCCTAACGAATGTTAATCCTGTTCGAAAAATGGTTTTGATCTTTGAAATGCTCCGCATCAATTTTAATTTGTCACCCATTCAAAAAAATCCGATGTAATTGGAATTATATGCTTAGTTATTTCTAACTCACAACACAATGACATCGATCATCACCGGCACGGGTAGTTATATTCCCGACATTCTCATCGACAATTCTTCTTTTGCAGACGCACAATTCTATGAAGCTGATGGAATGCCGGTCTTGAAATCAAATCAATCAATTATTGAAAAGTTTTCTGACATAACCGGAATTCAGGAACGACGATATGCACAACCAAATCAACTCGCCTCTGATCTTGGATTCCTTGCGGCTGAGCGCGCCATTCATAATGCATCAATAGAAAAAGAAGAGATTGATTACATTATCACCGCCCATAATTTTGGCGATATGATCCATGGAAGTAATCGGGTGAACATGGTCCCATCTCTTGCTTCAAAGATCAAGGCATTGCTACAAATCAATAATCCTGATTGCGTGGCGTATGACTTACCATTCGGGTGCCCCGGCTGGGTTGAAGGCGTGATCCATGCGAATTATTTCATAAAGTCCGGCGATGCGAAGCGCTGTCTCGTCATCGGTACAGAAACGTTGTCGCGAGTAGTTGATCCACATGATCGGGACTCTATGATATTCAGTGACGGCGCGGGCGCAGTTGTTTTGGAGGCATCACAATCAGGTGGTATTCTTTCTCACAAAACACAGACGCATGCTGTTCAGCACGCCATGCTTCTCAATATGGAACGCTCAACGAATCCATCTCATAACAATTCAGACTTGTTCGTGAAGATGAAAGGGAGAAAGGTTTACGAATTTGCATTGAGTCATGTGCCCCTGGTAATCAAGGCAGCGCTTGACAACGCTAACGTGCATCTAAGAGATATTAACAAGATCCTGATACACCAGGCGAACGAAAAAATGGACAACGCTATCGCGGAAAGGCTCTATCGTTTGTACGATATGGATTCAGTACCGGAAAGCGTAATGCCGATGACCATTGGGTTTCTTGGAAACAGCTCAGTGGCCACCGTGCCTACGCTGCTGGATCTTATTCTCACTGGCCAACTTAAAGATCACTCCATCAGCAAAGGTGATAAGGCAATTTTTGCATCCGTGGGCGCCGGTATGAATATCAACGCTGTGGTTTACCAGTTTTGAAAATAATAGGATAGAGGTCCCGTTGGCCGTTCTTTCCCGACTGTCTCCGATCCATCCCGACGATTGATACCCTGCTTTTTGCGATTAGTTATCATAATAAGCCATAAGCACGGCGTAAAATTGTAGACGGCGGTGAACTATTTATTGTGCTCTGGAGTTAAATGCGTATATTTGACCCACCTTTTGAATAATCACCATACTCTACGAAAAGACCACTTTCCTGCCGGTACCATCGGTATTTGTAGAGGTATGACGCCTTCTAATAAGCTTTCAATCTAAATTTTCATTAATGAGACAACTAAAGATCAGTAAACAAATCACCAACCGTGAAGCTCAGTCGCTGGACAAATACTTGCAGGAAATAGGAAAGGTAGATTTGATTACTTCTGAGGTCGAGGTTGAACTTGCGAAACGCATCAGGGAAGGCGATCAAATTGCTCTTGAGAAGCTGACTAAAGCCAATTTGCGTTTTGTGGTTTCTGTTGCGAAGCAATATCAAAACAATGGCCTTACACTCGGCGACCTCATTAACGAAGGCAATCTTGGTTTGATCAAAGCGGCAAAACGCTTTGATGAGACACGCGGCTTTAAATTCATCTCGTATGCAGTCTGGTGGATTCGTCAGTCGATTATGCAAGCCCTTGCCGAGCAATCAAGAATTGTTCGCCTGCCATTGAACAGGGTGAGCTCATTGACCAAGATTTCCAAGACGTTTTCCGACCTCGAACAAAAATTTCAGAGGGAACCATCACCAGAAGAAGTTGCTGAAGTTATTGGAGTGACCATCGAAGAGGTTCAGGCTAATCTGAAGGTTGCTGGTCGCCACGTCTCGATGGATGCGCCCTTTTCTCAAGGTGAAGATGGAAGTCTCCTGGATGTTCTTTCCGACGCGAATGAATCAAGTCCGGAGACGCAAATGATGACCGATTCATTAACGCAAGATATACAGCGCGCCCTGACAACTCTCACACCACGGGAAGCTGAGGTTATCAGTCACTACTTCGGACTGAACAACTGTCCTGCCATGACGCTGGAGGAGATCGGAGAGAAATTCAATCTTACCCGTGAGAGAGTGAGGCAGATCAAAGAGAAAGCTACAAGGAGACTGCGAACCACTTCAAGTAAATTTAAGTTACAGAGCCATTTGGGATAAGTACTATTAGGATTGCGCTGTAAGTCGATGTATCTTGCTGAGCAATTAAGAATCAGTGCCTTTCAGCAAACTCGCTCAGGTTTTTTTTGTCTTCCACCTTCTTATTTAGTAACTCTTAGGAATCAGGTCAAAGGTCGTATCGGCCATTGCTAACTTTTCAGGAGTTTGAAGACGTTTTATTTTTAATTTTTATACAATGCAAGGAACAGTAAAGTTTTTCAATGAAGCCAAAGGTTTCGGTTTCATTACACCAGCCAATTCTAAAACAGACATCTTTGTTCACGTTTCAGGTTTAGTTGACGAGATCCGTGAAAACGATGAAGTTGAATACGATGAAGAACAAGGCAAGAAAGGGCTTAATGCAGTGAACGTAACACGCGTGATGTAATCACTTATAGCATAAGACAAAAGGCTACCCGATGGGTAGCCTTTTTTTTTGAGATAGCGCGAACCGGATCTGATCATTTGACCCTTCGAAATATAGACACACTATCCACGATATAATTCAGCCTTAACTTAAACGTTAACGTCAGCTCAACGCCACGGCTACTGTTTTATTTGAGAGAACTATCCTTTCTGAGAAATCTTGGCATTCTAAGTCTACCCAACCCCCGGCCCCTGAAGGGGTGTATTTTGTTTCATCAACATGAATTGGAAGGAATCATCTTGCCGGCATTTGAGATGAGACGCTTGATATTGGGCATTTAGTATCCAGCCTTTCTAAGCTCGAATTTCTCGAAGACTTATTTCATGGCGCGTCCCTGCGGGCCGGGCTGTCCGTTACAAGTCCTCGCCCAACACTCTTCCCTTACGCTGCTGCGGGCTTTTCACTTCCATCCCTCGCGCGGTGTCCTCTTCGGGGAAAGTTTCCACTCACCCATTTGTTAGGCGCAAGCCCAGACAAGCACGGTTGATAGAATGTGAGATACTTTGAAAAAGAAACAGTGAGCCAACGTTGACCCACTGTTGACTTTTGTTATGGATTTGCGACAAAAGGCGCCTTTTTGAAATAGTACTCCTCAGAAAGTTGTTCAATGAGAAAATCGGCAAGATCGGTTGAACTAATTTTATTGCCAGGACAATCCTCCAAGCTGACAATTACTTTCCTTCTTTCTTCTGTTAATTCAATTAGTGGTAGTCGGACTAATGTCCAGTTTACATTACTTTTTGAAAGGATATCAAATTCGACTTGTTTGTCGAGAGTTGTTTCAGAATAATTTGATTTCATCCAATCAGTTGCCATTTTGGCCATTTGCCCTTTCTTATCAATAGGGGTATCAACACTCAATCCGGTCGTTAATATGTAACGGTTAATATTGAACTGTGTCATTGCTCGTATAACATTACTTGTCGCTTGACTGAATATGGATGTCTCTCCTTGTGGTTGACCCAGAGTGCTAATCACAGATTGACAACCATCGACCAATGAGTGGATAGACTCGTAGTTCCGCGCGTCTCCCTTTACGACTTCAATGAATGGACTTCTCACCTGAAAAGTTTCTGGATTTCTCAATAAGAGTTTCAAATAAAATCCATGAGTGAGTAGTTGACTAACGAGATACTTTCCTGATTTGCCGGTTCCTCCAATTACTGCTAATTTATTGTTATGATTCATATGATTCCTGTAAAAATTTTGGATAATATATTTAAAACGGTGTCCGTTGACGACACTGAGCCACGGACTCATCCGCGGATAAAAAATTAAAATATTTTACAGGAAGACTTTAATGTGACAAATTTAAGCATTAATCCGCAGGACACAAACGCTGATAAAGAAGAACGTGGAATGCGAGAAGGGCCAGCGCCTAACAAAGTGCATAATCAATGGCGGGTTCACTGTAAATTTGTAGTTTAGATTTTCAAATAACGTTTTGTTTCGTGGGACAGTGACGCGCTTCCAACTCCCGCCACTGCTTATGCACAAACGTTATTGCATATTGGATACCGGGCGTTGGGCATTACCACTTCTACTGAGATCGTCAGAAGTTGCGCTGGGCCGAACTCCCTTAAACTGTCATGGTCAACATGACCGGGTCCTGAGAAGGAGAACACAAAAGCTGTTGACGCGTCCCCTGTCTTCTGAAGAAGTGCGTTATTGTTCCTTCACAACATCATTTCCTGATTTACTCCATTCATTCATTCCCGCCGAATAGTTCTTTACATTCGTAAATCCATTCCTTGCCAGGATAGAATATCCGATTGTAGCACGATCACCTGATTGACAGTGTATGACTACTTGCTGATCCTTCTTAACCTTATCAAGGTTCTGCTCCAAAGTACCAACGAATATATTGTCAGTTCCTTTAACGTGTCCCGATTTATATTCTGATGCGCCGCGTAAGTCGATGATCTGCGTATGATTTGTTTCCAAGACGTTCTTGAATTCATCCATCGAAATAATATCCACCGTTGAGAGTTTTCCTCCGTCGTTGACCCATGACTCGACACCATCAACATATCCCATGATGTTATCCATTCCAATTCGCATCAGCTTTCTCGTGAGATCATCGAGCTTTGATTCTTCGGCAATCAGAATAAATGGTTCATCGTAAGAAACAAACCATCCCATCCACGTTCCAAACGCGTTGTTGCCTTGAATGTTTAGGGTACCAGGAATGAAACCCTTCGCGAAGTCGGACTTCATTCGTGTGTCAATCACCTTCACACCGTTCTCAAGGGCGTCATTCAATTGTTTCACAGAAAGCTTATTCAGTTTTGGAACCTCGGTCAGCAAAGGTCTGTCGATCTTGTTCAGCTTCTTCATCTTAGCAAAATACCTCGGAGGCTCTGGCTGATCCTCGAGAAGATATTTCACAAAACCCTTTTCATCAGTGTCGTATTGAAACGCCCAGTTACGAAGCTTTTCATATCCCACCGTTGAACTCGGAACCGCACCCAATGACTTACCACAGGCAGATCCCGCGCCATGCCCGGGCCATAGCTGAATGTAATCGGGAAGTTCAGCGAAACGCTTCACGGATTTAAACATCTCCTTAGCACCAGCCTCCTGAGTACCAGCCAAACCTGCAGCCTTTTCCAGAAGGTCGGGTCGTCCTATATCGCCAACGAAAACAAAGTCCCCGGTGAACAACATGACTGGCTTATCAGATGCCGGAACATCTGTCAAAAGGAAGCTGATGCTCTCAGGCGTATGACCCGGTGTATGAATCACATCGATCCTGAGGTTTCCAACTTCGAATTGATCACCATCTTTTAATCCAACGTGATCAAACTCGTACTGCCAATCTGGTCCGCCTTCATCCGAAAGATAGAGTTTCGCGCCTGTGAGGGCGGCAAGTTCTCTCGATCCAGAAAGGAAGTCTGCGTGAATATGCGTCTCAGCAATATGCGTGATCTGCATCTTGTTCTGCTTCGCGATTTTAATATAGGTGTCTACATCCCGTTTAGGATCTATCACCAGAGCAACACCACACTTCTGACATCCTATAAAGTAGCTTGCCTGCGCCAGGCTTTTGTCATATACATGCTGAAAGAACATATCTCGTCGATTTAGTTAATAACAAAGTTCGGGAATTTATTCAGGCCAGGCACCAATACCACCTTTGAGGTTATATACCTTAAATCCATGTGCCGCCATGATACTACAAGCCTGACCACTGCGGCTGCCGCTACGACAAAAAAGGAAGTACTCTTTTCCTTTGTCGAGTGAATTAAGCTGCTTCTTAAAATTCAGAGACAGCACGTCAATATTTTTGGCGTTACCGATGGAACCGGAAGCAAACTCTGCTGGCGTTCTAACATCGATCATTACCGGCTGCTTACTTTTAGAATATTCATCTTTGAACTCTTTTCCGCTAAGCGATTTGTACGCCTTTGTTTCGTTTGAAAATAAGTTAAACATATTCTGCTGATTTAGTTTTTTCGTTTTCGATTTCAAAGTTCGCTTTTGTTATTCCGCCATTCAGTGACACTGGTCACAAAGCCATCGACATACGAAATATCAAACTTGCCGATACAACAGAAGCTGCTAGCATTGCATCTCTGAAATTGTTTTGGCCTTAATGTGGTAATCTATCTCTCAATAGCCCATACACCCATGTTCCGCCGATGGCAGAAAGTAGCGTTACAGCGACAACAACAAATCCACTACCGATCTGCGCGAACAACGGACCGGGGCACGCTCCTGTGAGCGCCCATCCCAACCCGAAAATCAAGGCACCGATAATATTTCCCCAATGGAATTTCTTTTCGTGAAATACGACCTTCTCATTTTGCGCAGTCTTCACCTTAAAGTGTTTGATGGCCCACACCGAAAGCATACCCACCACGACTGCAGAACCGATGACTCCGTACATGTGAAAGGAGTGGAGCCTGAACATTTCCTGGATCCGGTACCAGGAGACGACTTCGGCCTTCACAAATACTATCCCGAAAAGAACGCCCAGAGCCAGATACTTTAAATTTGACACAACCGGATTCTCATCCATGACCTGGTCATTTGGTGCTTCACACTCAATTGGATGTGTCGCCTGAATTGGCTTGTTAGCTTCTATATTTTTCATCAGTAACTTCGTTAAGCGATAATTGACATGATCCATGGAAATACAAGGTGCACCATTGCGAAACCACCACCCATGAAACAGCACGTTGCAACCAGTGATGGCCATTGCAGAGTCGACAGCCCCATGATTGAATGTCCGGAAGTGCATCCACCGGCATAGCGGGTTCCGAATCCAACGAGGAATCCTCCAATCACAAAGAAGATCAGGCCTTTTAAGCTCAGGACATTCTCAACGCTGAAGATCGATGCCGGCATGAGGTTGTGATCAACTTCGATGTTCAGCGACTCGAGATCTTTGACCGTTTCTGATGCGATGACAATCGGGTCAGGATTGCTTAATAGCTGTGTCGCGACAATTCCTCCGATCAGAATGCCCGCAACGAAAAAGAGATTCCATGCTTCCTTTTTCCAGTCGTATTTGAAAAACGAAATATTACCAGGAACGCACGCGGCACAAATGTGTCGGAGTGACGATGATATGCCAAAGTGTTTGTTCCCGATTAGCAATAATGCCGGCACCGTGAGTCCTATCAGCGCTCCCGCTACATACCACGGCCAGGGTTGACGAATGATTTCTAACATAGTTTAAAAAGAAATACAAGATTAGATGATTTTCCAGAGGGCTTCCGTAACTAATGTCACAATGAAGATTTATCTTCTGCCTTTTCTTTTCCTTTTCCCGACAACTCATTAACAAGCAGGATCCCCATCAGTCCTCCATAGATGGTGCTGTTGAATGGCGAAGAAGTTATGGCACAGGTTCCTGCGTTACAGCCAACCAATAACTAAATCCGGCTACGGCACCTGCGATAATTCCTATTATTGATTTAAGATGTTTCATAATTCAATTGGTTATAAATTAGACGTAAAAAGTAGTTCTTTGCTGATGATATAAAGTCCCATGGCCAACACGAACCATCCGAAAGCGGGCTTCAACTTTTCATTCGAGATGTGTTTCGATACCAGCGTTCCGGCAATAATTCCGATAGTTGCAAAGCCTGTAAACATTAACATGAATGGAATGTCGAGTTGAAGTCCTGAACCAAGATCGCCAGTAAATCCGATCAAAGATTTTAAGGCAATGATGAGAAGGGAAGTCCCTACTGCCTTCTTCATACACAACCCACCGAACAGTACAAGCGCTGGAATAATCAGGAATCCACCACCGGCACCAACAAGTCCGGTAATTGCGCCGACGAGAATTCCTTCACCAAGGATAAGAGGAAAATTGTAGATAATCTTCTGTTCGCAATTCAGTATCTCTCTCTTATTTTTCATGATCATTGACACAGCCGCCAACACCATCAGCACAGCGAAAACCATAAGGATGAAAGCGCTCTTCGTGATAAGGAAACCTCCGATCGGGAAAGCCGGATCAGGGATGATGGGTACCACAAATTTGCGAACTGCGTACACCGATACAATGGATGGAATCCCGAAGATCAACGCGGTCTTCAGATCAAGATTGCCTTTCTTGAAATGTGAATATGATCCTATCAAACTTGTGAGTCCGACAACGAAAAGCGAGTAGGATGTTGAGAGCACCGGGTTCACCCCGAACAGATACACAAGGATGGGCACGGTAAGTATCGACCCGCCACCACCGATCAACCCAAGTGAAAGTCCCATCAGGACAGAAGCAATAAAGCCAGCGATCTCCATAAACAGCATTTCCAATTTCAATACAAAATTAGATTTGCCTTCAGGGTCGAACAGTAACTATGGTCACATAGCCACCAGAATTTTTACTTTATTCCTTCCAAGTAAGATTTTCTTATCACGCTCCAGTTGCTTGAGCAGGCGAGAGACCACCTCACGGGCAGTACCCAGTTCGTCCGCAATCTGCTGGTGTGTCATATTAAGTTCTTCAGTCTTCAGCACTTTAACCTTGGTCTTCAGCAATTCCCACAGACGGACATCCACCTTTTGAAATGCAATTGCATTCACAACGGAGAGAAGCTCCTCAAACCGTCGATTATATAGTTCGAATATAAACTGGGTCCACTGCGGGCTCTCCCGGATCAGATCAGTTGCTTTGTGGACCGGTAATACCAGGATTTCTGCTTCCTCTTCAACGACAGCTTTGATCTTACTTGTCCCATTGCATGTGGCTCCAAGGAAGGACATGACACAACTTTCGCCAGGCTTAATGTAGTATAGCAACATCTCACGGCCCTCTTCGTCGAGTTTAAAAACCTTTATCGAGCCATTCAGAACAATGGGCACAAATTTGATATAATCATTCTCATCGATCAGCACAGTATCCGGGCTGAACGTCTTGATGGTACCTTCTTTTTTGAGTTTCTCAAGAAGCGTAGGGCTAATGGAGAATTCACCTGGATCAATGTCGTTCATATCTTGCCTAATCAGGGTAGAGAACACGATTCAGGCAAAGTTAATTCAAAATAGGGAGGTCTGCCAGGTACCCAGCAACTGGCGGCTGACAACCTTCAATTCATTCCGATAACCATTCATTCCCATTTGCTTCCTATATTACATCCGCAAAGTAAGTTGTATGAAGAAGCTAAGGCCGCTACTGATCTTTATTCTTGCACTCTTTATCCTCTCATGCTCGGACGAAGAGCCTGCAACCATCAAAAAAGAAAAGGTGCAATTTTCTATCACTCCGACTGTCGGGGATGAATCCGGGGGAAGATTGAATGAAGAACTACCGGAGGGATCTTCTTTGATTATTACATTGAGTAATTCGTCCGGCGTTGTGTTCGATAAACACCGCGTTAACATCTTCAATTTCTCAGGCAGTTTTATAACCGAACCCCTGGAGATGTCCCTGGGCAACTACACGATCCAGGATTTCCTAATTGTCGATGAAAGGAACACAGTACTCTACGCCACCCCTAAAGCCGGATCGCTACTTACCTCTGCGGTAAAAAGACCGTTGCCTACACGGTTCAACGTTTCCCGGGGCACGCTCAATACGCTTGATATGGAGGTCCTCGCCGTCGGAGATCTGACGGCGGCAGATTTTGGATACGCATCTTTTAGTATTACGGTCGCAGATTACAATCCGCTCAGTATCGCCGTCTTCATCGAACAAAATGACGAGCTGATACTCACCAATGCGACAGGTTATATTTATCAGGCCGATCTCGATCAAAGCATTCAGACGCTCAACCTCGCAGCGAAGGTGAATGTGATCAACTTTCATGGAGACAAGTCGCTTGAGCATCGAATCCGGATTAAGAAATCGGGATACGACGTGTCTTCGAAACCGTTTATCTACAATGATCTGTTGGCTTCCGGAAATAACACTGTGGTTGTAGTTATTAAATAGCTTAACAATGGCCCGACCGGTTTCATTGCCGGGCTTCCTTCATACTTACGTTGCGCGATATCAAGGTCTAACCCTCGCTTGGGCACTGAACCGGGTTTTTTTCGATTGGATTCCACACAGAAGTAATGGTGAATGAACCGGCGGAATAGTTCCGTTCGACCTGCTTGCTTCGGTGTAAATAAAAGACAAAATAGTCTTTTATTATCGAACTTCGTATTCTAATTTTGGGTTAAGCAACTGACGATGTTTTCAAAGGCGTGTGAATATGGAATACGAGGCATGCTTTATATAGCGCGCGCCACAAAGGAGGGGGCACGCGTCGGTATAAAGGAGATCGCCAATGCCATCGACTCGCCGGAGCCTTTTATGGCCAAGATCCTCCAGGATTTGAGTCGTAAAGGACTTGTGCTTTCAATAAAAGGTCCGCATGGCGGTTTCTACATGGAAGCCAGGCATCTCAGAAAATCTCTGGCGGATATTGTTACAGCGATCGATGGGGATCAGCTCTTTAATGGATGTGGTCTGGGTTTAAAAGCTTGTAATGAAAAAAAACCATGTCCAATACATTACGAATTCAAAGAGATCAGGTCCAACCTCAAGGCTATGCTACAGTCTACAGCGTTGGAAGAGTTTACCGGCGACCTTGAAAGGGGAGTATTCCATTTAAAACGAGCCTGACGAAAATTTTTTACCTAAATAAAAGATAAACTTATCCTTTATTAATAATGAAACGACGTGGGTCGTGTTGAAGGCGGGAACCATCGTGAACGGATGAGGACTCAGAAACAGGATTTTTAAACTAATAAATAGAAAAAGAAATGGATCAAAATCAGGTAATCGGAGAATTGGTGGCGCAGGACTATCGTACCGCCGCGGTGTTTAAGAAATACGGAATCGACTTTTGTTGTCAGGGCAACAGAACTATTCAGGAAGCTTGTGAAAAGAAAAAGATAGACTCGAAGGAAGTGTTGAATGATATTGAGCAGATCAGCAGTAAGTCTGCTGAGACTTCAACAGACTACCAGTCATGGCCTTTAGACTTGCTGGCAGACTATATTGAAAAAAAACATCATCGTTATGTAGAAGAGAAAATCCAGGAGATAAAACCTTTTCTTGATAAGATCTGCCAGGTTCACGGAGCGCATCACCCCGAGTTGTTTCAAATACAAGAGGAGTTTGTTGCTTCCGCAGGCGAGTTGGCGGCCCATATGAAAAAAGAGGAATTCATTTTATTTCCTTTTGTAAGAAAGATCGCCAAAGCCAAACATGAAGGTTTGAAGGTCGATGCACCTCGCTTTGGCAGCGTGCAAAATCCTGTACAAACCATGATGGACGAGCACTCCACTGAAGGAGAGCGGTTCGCCAGAATCGAACAGCTGAGCAACCACTATACACCGCCCACGGATGGATGCAATACATACAGAGTGACCTTTGCGTTGCTGAAAGAATTTGAGCAGGACCTTCATCTTCACATACACCTGGAAAACAACATCCTTTTTCCAAAGACCATCGCACTGGAAAAGGAATTGATGTCGTAGATTTGCTCATCATTTTTGACGGAGTTGTTACTTTGTCCTTTTTAAATTCATACTATGCCAATCAGGAGAAATGAACTTCTCGCGCCGTTAAGCCGTGAACACCATCATGGCCTCTTGCTTTGTTGGAAGATCAGAACCGGGTACCGTAAGAATATCGCCGTCGATCGCATGCAGTCTTATGCCACGTGGTTCTACAAGACTTTTTTGATCGACCATTTCAACATAGAGGAAAAATATGTGTTTTCGGTTTTGGGAAATGACAACCCGTTGGTGAAGCAGGCACTCATGGAGCATCGAAAGCTTAGGGTATTGTTTGAGAAGATCCATGAAAATGAGAAGAACCTTGGATTGATCGAGGAAAAACTTGAAGCTCACATTCGATTCGAGGAACGGGTTCTATTCAATGAAATCCAGCAGGCTGCGTCACCGGAACAACTAAAAGAAATAACGGAAAAACATTCTGAACAAACCTCCATGCAGAACATTGAGGAGTGGACGGATGAGTTCTGGAGATAGGCAATGCTGAGTCGTCTACCTGATATCAACTTTACTGTTATCATTGGTGAAGAACGACACGCCATTGAATCCTTCAAAGGTGAGTACAGGAATTTGATGATGCTGTTGTATGATAAATTTTACTTGGAAGACTTCGGGGAATGCAAAGGCATAGGCCGATGTGGTACATGTCATATTCAACTCTTGAACAATTCCGGTGAGCTCCTCCAACGGGTGGGTAACGAAGGGACAACGTTAACCAAGATGGATGGCGTGACGGATCATAGCAGGTTAGCTTGCCAGATAAACGTTGACGAAAAGTTGGAAGGCGCTGTTATCGTGGTCGTCGTACAATGAGGAAGCTTTTGTCCATTTTTTTAGTTCCCTGTCGGAGATTGGCCTAAAATCCTTTCGCTGACACTTTCGATAGCAACCTTTCTATCTCCAGACTGATCGCAAAACCTTTGTTCTCATTGTACCAATGTTGAAGGGCGAGTATCGATTCTTCAAACGATGCATTCGAAGCTTTCAGTTTGTTGACCAGCTCCTGAGCGTCTGCCGGCCGCGGCCCCCAGGTAAATAAATCGTCGCCGTTTTTGTCCCGCACAATAAGCTTGGGAATGCTTTTGGTGCCATTCGTCAAATATGATTCAATGAGATAAGGCTCGGTATCACGCAGCTCAATATCGTAAGTAATCCGCGGGTTACTCTCCACCATCTTGACCAGAAACGGAAGCGCGTGGGCAGCATCACCGCACCAGGGTTCCGAAATGATTATCCAGTGCTGAGGTAGCTCAATAGACTTTATTCTCTCAACAAGACTTTCACTTAAGACGCCAACCTGATCCCACCGTTTCATCCGGGATTTGTTAAGCTTCGTGTAGTTAAAGTAAGACGCGTCATTGTAAGGACTGACTTGCGTATCACTTGAAAGTATTGTGTCAAACAACTCCTGGTATTCCTGATATTTCATGAGAGAATCTTTTGCCTAGTTTATCCATATTGCGACTTTTAGCTGCCACTCGAAGGGAGAAGCCGGAATATTAATGGCATTTGCCAGCAAGCGGACAAACGGCTTCCAGGAAATCGGCATGACTCCGGAAGGTATTTCCACAAACAAACCGACACGGCTCCTTTGAATTAGAAAACCCATTCTATGAGATTTGATTGGCAAATGAAAAATCCAAAGCATTCAATCGGGAGCAAGGTAGGTTTTGGCACTACCTTTACGTTACATTTTCCTGTGCACCAGTAACTCTCGATCAATCTTATCGGAATCATTCACTTGTACCTCATACATTGGAATTTGGAACGATCCCATAATGATCCGCCAATGATGACAATCACATCATGTTTGAGAGGGACGTCATTTAAATTTAAAAACTGAAGCGATATTTTCATCCCACCGTAGTGATTTTCGGAGTAAGGCAAGTAGGCCAGTAGATGCGGCCGTAACTCGCATATAACTACCAGAGCGAATAGCTGTATGCCAGCCGTGTAAGAGGAGCCTCGATGATCATGAGACTACAGGGAGGAAAGGCAGCCAAGCATGTTTACTCCCGGGAAGGCGGATGTTCTCCGCCTCGTTTGTTCTTGAGTGCGCCTCCTGGCCGCAGTGGGCTAATGAAACAAAACGAATTACCATAGCGACATTTCGTCCCTGATAGGCATTGGTGCAAAGATGTTAAGATGAAGCGACCTTTTTGATTGGATCTTCCGCCAGGCAAAGGTGATACAAAAAATCATAGCCCTTCGAAATGGAATGATGTACGTGCTCCGAGCGGACCTGACATAAGGTTACTGCCATGAACAATATGATACTCATCGTTGTAAGTGGATCCTTCATTGAACTTCGATCTCTTCTAATACTGATACCATGCTTGTCATCTACAACTCTTTTTCCTGTTGCGCACGAATATATTTCACAGCGCTTTGCATACTGAGCACATTTGCTGTCGCAGCGCAAGTGCGACTGGTGGCCGATCTTCAGCCGGGTGATCCTAATTCTACTGTGATTGAAAAAAGGAAAAGCTTTTCAATGCACACAGTGAGCGCCGGCCGCGCATTCTTCGTAGTTGACGGCAAAGAGTTGTGGACATCAAATGGCACCAGTGAAGGTACTGTCCTTGTGAGGGAATTCTCCGAAATCCCTGAGATGAAAGCAATAAATGGAATCGCCTATTTCACCGCTTTCACTCAGGAAAAAGGATACGAACTATGGAAGTCTGATGGATCAAGGTCAGGGACGAATCTTCTTTTGGATCTCTACGCGGGTCCGGGTAGCGGCAGGCCAATGAAGCTCACCGTCATCGGATCGCTGCTCTATTTCTCCGCCAACAATCAAACGCATGGGCGCGAGCTTTGGAAGTCGGACGGCACAGTCGCGGGCACGGTGATGATCAAAGACATTCGCGCGGGAGCCGCAAGTAGTGACCCACGCAATATGGTTGCGTCAAATGGAAAGGTGTTCTTCTCGGCGAATGACGGGACTACTGGATACGAGTTATACACTACCGACGGCACAACGGCTGGAACATCAATTGTGGAGGACATTTTCCCGGGAGTTGATAACAGCAGTGCACCTGGTGAGCTTGCCGACGTCAATGGTGTGGTCTTCTTCACGGCTACGGTCCCTCCAACGGGTCGGCAACTCTGGAAGAGTGACGGCACTTCGAGCGGTACTAAACTCGTGAAAGTGATTCGCACCGATAGTCCTAACGCGCATATCCAACGTATCGTAAATCTTAATGGAACTGCTTTCTTCAGCGCTACCAATGGCACTGGAGGGAACACGCTATGGAAAAGCGATGGGACAGAAGCGGGCACAGAGATGTTTATCGAATCCCTCGATCCTTTAAGATTTTCAAATGCTTTAGGCATGTTGTTCTTTCAAAGTAGTTCATTTATCTGGAGGACGGATGGTACTGTTGCCGGGACAAGGGCAATCGGTTACGGTGGAATGATCAAGATGAGTCTTGCAGAGATGAATGGATTTGTCTTACTATCCGGTAGCGAATTCTACGCGCCGATACTTGTGCGGAGTGACGGCAGCAGCTGGGAAAGACTTGCAGGGGAGGAAGCGATGAGGGCTGAGCGGTCTTTTGATCCCATGTTTCAAGTAATGAATGGCAAATGCTATTACTTTGCCAACGAATCTTATTGGGAAACCGACGGAACTCCCGAAGGTTTGAAGCAGATCAGGTCTCTGGGATATTCTCCCGGCCTCAGCCCCACACTTCTCGCGGACGCGAATGGAACGCTTTATTTTACTTCACGCACGCGTGCGAACGGTCTATGGAAATCCGATGGCAGCGACGCAGGCACACAATCGCTGAACTTCTCGCGCCAGGTGCTTCTGATGGAAGGATACCAGGAAAAGATGTATGTCGTTACTCCCGACGCGAGTAGTTGGTATACGTTCTGGGTGGCCGACGAAAATGGCTTCAGTCATGTTCCGATGAACTTCCAAATGAATCCCCTCGAGCTGGAGGGCATGAACGGATCCATTTTCCTCACCTGTAATCCGGATTGGCCAGGCGGAAACGAAAATTATGGAGAGTTATGGAGTTGGAATGGCTCCCGCTCTCTACAGTTAAAGGTCTTTAGTGGTCCCCCACGAACAATTGGACCTCCCCCGGGATCGTTAACCGCCATCGGATCAAGACTCTTTTTCACTGCCTTCACTTTTGAGGATGGAGTTGAGCTTTGGATGTCGGATGGAACAAGGGCTGGCACTGTCCTGGTAAAGGATATTTCTCCGGGAACGGCAAGCACTAACTTCAGACATTTCATCAGCCATAATGGAAAGCTGTTTTTCCAGATCCAAACCAGCTCTGACAATGTCGAGCTGTGGACGAGTGATGGCACCACCGGCGGTACAGCAAAAATTGCGGATATTCCCGGTGACCCTTCGCAGCAGGAGGGTGTCGGCAAACTCTTCGGAACATCTTCATTCTTATTCTACTCCTCCAGGAACGCTGCAGGCATGTCGTCCCTGTGGAGAAGTTCAGGCACAACAGCCGGGACGATCAAGCTTCTTGATTTTCCTGAAGCACAATTCGTGAGCGTTCTCGGCGTCTTTGGAACACGGGCAATATTCGCCGTGCAGACATCAACCTATGTTGAAATTTGGAAATCCGATGGAACTCCTGCCGGAACGGATAAAATCCGAAGACTGAATAATGAAACTGTTTCATTCGCCAGTAACGGGGCCAGCAATGGACAAGCACTTTACTTTACCACCACGTTCCGTCCTTCCGGAGAAGTGTCGATCTGGAGAACCAATGCCAACTATTCCGGAACGTACATGATCCCGTTTGATGGAGAACTACCTTACCCGAATCTGACAGCATCAGGACCATACATCTATTTCACCGGACTGACACCTGAGTACGGGACAGAGTTGTATCTGATCGATGAACGTATCTCTTCCGCCTCTATTACAACCGTGGAAAGACCTGCGATTGAAATCGTTAATTATCCTAACCCATTCGCATCGCACTTCATACTTCGCGTGAATGGAGAGGCTGCGGAGAGTTTTTCGGTTGACATCGTCAGCAAGGGAAGAACAGTTTCGAAGACATTGCTTCCTTGCAATGTCGATCACGCCCTCGGTCAGTCATGGGAACCCGGGTTATATGTGATGACCATCCTGCACAAGAATAAAACTACGGTGCGGAAGATGATAAAAATATAATAGGTTAATAAGGAGGAGACCTGGTGAGCCGGGGTCTCCTCAACGTACAATACACTGTTAGTGCGGCATTGTTCATCCGCGCGAAAAATCTCTATCGGCGGAAGGTTTATCCAGGCTACTGGCGATACACAATCGAATATTCCCAGCGGGTTGCAATCAAAGCCGCAAAACGTGGTCTAAAATCTTTTTACCGCGATAAGAAAGAAAGTCCTTACCGCCTGTTCCTAGTCTTCCGGCAGCTTCCTTTGGATTGACTTTTTTTCGTGGTGGACTCTTAAAATCTATAATGACAACAACTCGTTCTCTCCATGGATGATATTAACTGAAACGCCGTTTTCTCCCCAACGTACTGGTTAACAGTTTGTTCTCAACTTTCCCCAACAACTTTCCCCTGTTCTAAAACATTTAGCCGCGCGCTTTGTTGTTCCCGAAAGCTTAAATAAAAATTTCACATCTATGCTATCGCAACTTGTCTATGTCAGTACAAGAAAACCAAATTGTACAGCTGAAGAGATTGATAAAATCCTTGATGCTTGTAAAAAGAATAACCCGCTGCTTAAAATCACCGGCGTACTCCTTTTTTCAGAAACAAAATTTATCCAGCTGGTTGAAGGAGAAGCAAAAGTTATCATGGCATTGTATGACAAAATCAAGAAAGACAACCGTCACTCCAATACCGTGATGATTTCGTACAACCCTATCGCCGAAAAGTCCTTCCCGAGCTGGCACATGGCAAGGCGAAATTTCGCGAACACCGATCTCGAATTTCAAACCGACATCACCCCGGAGGATAAAAGAACATTCAATTCAATATTGAACGGCAGGGAAGAGGCCGGACAAAAAGTCTTAAATCTGTTAAAGAAGTTTTTCTGAGTTCTGGCCAACGGGGTAGCTGTTCATAGAAATACAATCAGGAGAGGTACAGAGTTTTCGCGTTTTGTCGAGCCCATCGGCTAATTGGTGCCAATCACGTTGGGATCCAAATAGTGTACGGGGCAAAACAATAAATTTGTACCTTTCCCTTTTACACCCCCATGACGAATCTATCTCCGGAACGAAGACCGATCGCCTCACGCGATTCCGGCTGGGCAAAGAGGACGGCATCGTTTTTGGCGCATCACAATGTTTCCCCCAACTCCATTTCCGTCCTCAGCATTTTTTTCGCTGCACTTTCCTTGCTCGCCTTTTATCTCGACAGCATGACGGACAACGTCGTGAGTCATGCGCTCATGTTGATCTTAGCCATTACCGGAATTCAGGGACGTCTAATAATGAATCTCCTCGATGGAATGGTTGCTGTCGAACACGATCGAAAATCACCGGTAGGAGGGCTTTATAACGAAGTACCGGATCGAGTCAGCGATTCTCTTATACTGTTTGGATTGATCTTTACTGTCAAGTCTTACCCCTACGGAATAGACCTCGTGTACCTCGCCATTGCCTTATCGATAGCGACGGCGTATATCAGGGCTTTAGGCGCCTCCCTTGGCTGTGGCCATCATTTTCTCGGCCCGATGGCTAAGCAACACAGAATGGCATTGGTCACAGTAAGCTGCGTAGTTGCGATATGGTATGAGCCAGTGTTTTACTGGGCACTTATGATCATGAATGCGGGCCTCGTAATCACATGTTATCGCAGACTCGCACGCGTTTACCAACTCCTGAATTCTCAGGCAAAGCATTAATCATAGATCAATGGAGAACTTGTTTCATTTTGACTTCATCGAGAACCAGGACCTGATGGTGGTTGTTTATGCCATCTTCGGTATTCTGATCTTTGCCACGGCATTGTTCTTTTTTCTTGGAAAGCTAAAACCCGGCGCAAAGGTTGATGAATTGAAAGCACGGACCAAATCGTGGTGGGTAATGGCAACGCTGGTGCTGGGCGCCACATTGATCAATACCACTGTATGCTATGCGGCTATCGCACTATTGTCATTCGTAGCATTCAGGGAGTTATACTCCGTCCTTGGTTTCCGCGAATCTGACAGGCGTGCCATCTTCTGGGCGTATGTCTCCATCCCTGTGCAGTACTATCTTGCGTACATCGGATGGTATGGGGCATACATTATTTTCATTCCCATCGTCATGTTCCTCTTTTTACCGTTGCGAATGGTGCTCAAAGGAAATACGGAGGGCATCATCAAATCAATGTCGTCATTACAATGGATCCTCATGCTCACCGTGTTTGGGATCAGTCATATGGCTTATCTATTGTCACTTCCGGAGAAGCCAGGTTTTGATGCCGGGGGAAGAGGAATGTTACTTTTCCTGGTATTTCTCACCGAGATCAACGACGTCATGCAGTTCACGTGGGGCAAGCTATTCGGAAAGCACAAGATTGTTCCAAGGGTGAGTCCCAACAAGACCTGGGAAGGCTTTATCGGTGGGGTAATCAGCACGACGATTATAGGTTACTTCCTCGGCTTCCTCACACCGCTTACAACGCCTCAGGTAGTGTTTGTAAGCTTTTTCCTCTCATGTGCCGGGTTTATTGGGGATATCGTCATGTCCTCCGTTAAACGTGATATCGGGGTCAAGGATATGGGATCATCTATTCCCGGACACGGAGGAATTCTTGACCGCGTTGACTCACTGGCTTATACCGCTCCCGTTTTTTTCCACCTGGTCTATTATCTGGCCTATTAGATGCAAAAACTTGTTCTAAGAATTTTGTATGGATACCTCATGCCATTGTTCCTCCGCGTCGTTGTCGGGGTACGGTTTGGAAATTCAGACGTTCTGTTGCAAGAGAAACAATTTATCATTGCTGCTAACCATAACAGTCACCTGGATACGATGACGATTATGGCATCCCTTCCGCGCAGTATTATTCATAAGGTTAAACCAGTTGCCGCTGCGGATCATTTTGGAAAGACGAAGCTGAAGAGTAAACTAACAAATTACTTCGTTAATAGCCTATTGATTCAGCGCAAGCGCGACAAAGACGATCCTGCCAACGATCCCATTAACAAGATGGTCGCAGCGCTTGATGAAGGGTACTCGCTGATCCTTTTTCCCGAAGGAACCCGTGGGGAACCGGAAGTCCGCCAACCGCTTAAGCCTGGCGTTGCCCTGGTGTTATCCAGGAGACCGCATGTTCGATACGTGTCCGCCTACATGAAAGGCATGGGCAAGGCAATGCCCAAGGATGATAGTTTGATTGTACCACACATGTCAAGCATTACCTTCGGACCAGCGCGTACTGTCAGTGAAGCCGATGATGTGAAATCAATCCTGGCAAGAATCGAAGCAGATTTCGACGAGCTCGCCGCAGGCATGTAGAAATGTCGCGGAGGTTCTTTACATGAACTACGTACATGCCTGTCAACTTAAAGACAGAACCGTTGAGCTCACCCTACCAAGTCCTCTTACTCATCACCTTATCCAATTCCTCACGCGTCATGCTGCCAAGCTCGGGATGCTTCTTAAGCCATTCCAGAAAATGTGCCTTGATTTCATTGCCCCACTGACTGTCGATTTCGCCTGTGGTGTATTTGCCGGTCCGGACCATCTCAAAGCCAAACTGGTCTTTACGAATTACAAATTCGGCAGTACTGATAACCTGTTCTGCAAGGTGCGCCGGAACAAACAGAACACCTTCGATAGTGGCAATCACAAGGTCACCAGGAAGCACCATGGCATTTCCAATTCGCACCGGCGTGTTAAGTCCCATAAGCACCATTTCCTCTGTGAATGACGGATGAAAGTCACGAACGAATGCATTAAACCCTTTGATGTTTCGGATCTCTTGTAAATCTCTCGCAGCACCATTAAACACAACGCCACTGCCTGATTTGCTGAAGATCGAATTTGCCAGTGTGGCACCCATGATGCTCCCGCCGCTAATCTTGCCGAACGCGTCGGCCACATACAGATCACCCTTCGTGAGAATATCGATTGGCCATGAATTGGTGTTCCCTTTCCTTCCCTGGCGGGCACCGCGCGTCTTAATATGTTTTTCAACATCAGGTCGGCTCGGCATGTACACCGCCGTCACGGCACGGCCTGTGATCGTTGTGTCATTGATGGTCTTCCATCCACCTTCATATTGATTCAGATAACCTTCATTCTTCAACACCGTCCACGCATCGTCAATCATGATGCGCTTCGCCCGCTCCAGTAAGTTATCCGGAATCTTCGGCCTTCCATCTGCAAAACGTTCGCCCTTCCATTCAGAAGTGAGAAAGATCAGCTCTTCTTTGGGAATGGTTTGAGCTAACAACGCATTCTTTAACGAGAGACAAATGACAAACAATAGCAGGACAAATTTCGGTTTCATGCACCTGGGCTTTAAGATAGATTAATGGTGTGTTCAGCTACTTCTTTTAATATCGCTGGAAGGTTCCTGACAACAGGGAGGACTATTTAAAAACACGTTGAGCGAAATCATGCAGAGACTTCCGCCACACCTGCCACTCGTGCCCGCCGGGAAAGGAAGCAAACTCAACTTTCAAACCTTTGCTCCTGAAAGTTTCGACCAACTTCTTCGTGTGCTCAATTCTCGGATCCTGTTCACCGCAAGTTAAAAGAAACACTTTCAGTTTGCTGTTGAACGACTGTGAATTCGTGAGTATCCCTGGGATTACCGCCTCGGGATCAAAAGGCGATGCATCTGGTCTCGCAATACCGCCGAAAAGGCCCGTGCTGAAAACACCCACGTAAGCAAACTTATCGATGTTGCGCAGGCCTGTGTAGAACGCTTGTCCTCCGCCCATTGACAGTCCCGAAATTGCCCTGTTTGCTGCACCTGGCTTTACCCTGTAGTTGCTTTCGATAAACGGGATAATATTTTCGAAGTACTCTTCCTTGAAAACAGCCATAGCCTCGTCGTTGTATCCACCCGCACGCACGCCGGGCTTTACCGTATTTCCATTGGGTATAACAACAATCATCGGAACTGCCTTTCCCGCGGCAATAAGATTATCCATGATGATGTTGGTTTTTCCCTGGATAACCCAACCGCGTTCATCCTCACCACCGCCATGCTGAATGTACAGCACCGGGTAACTGTTCTTTATGTTCTTATCATATCCGGGAGGAGTGTAGATATTGATATTACGCCATGCTCCAAGTGTCTTCGAATAATACGATCGCGATCTCATCTCTCCGTGCGGGATTTCTTTAATATCATAAAAGTCTGCTCCGGTTTCCGGAATATCTATCCCGCTTGCCATTCTACCCATACCGAAAAAAGATTCACTGGCAGGATCAGCTACCTTAACGCCATCGATCACGAGTGAATAGTAATGGAAACCGGGATCCTGTGGATCTGTCGTCACCGTCCAGGTTCCCTTGTCATCTTTTTGCATGTCGTAGAGCTTGCCAAGGTCGATCTGAACTTTGGCGGCTTCAGGCGCATTCACTTTGAAGAAAACACGCCGGTCTGCAAATACGCATGGACAATCATTGGCATTGATATTCGTGGATGCACTTTTTGCTCCCTCCGGAAGTTGTGGCGGAGTCGGTTGCGCAAAACAAGGACTGGACAGAGTGATCAACAATAAAAACTTATACAACCGATTCATAGCGTTTCTGCTGAGGTTTAGTTTGTCAAATATTCAATAGTATGATGCTCACGACGGAACGGCATCATGCTGTTAGAAATCAATCACAAAAGATGAAAAGCCAAAACCGATTTTCCAAATGAAATAGTGGGGAGTGGGGTATGTTCGTGAAGAAGGGAAGTGTAGCTATGAAGTTAATCTACATCTTCCCCGGGATGATCTTTACATTCTTCCCGCGCCTTCATCAATAGTTTAATGTGTTGGTTCGCAATAGTGTATTATTTACATTTGTTTACCTGGCTCATAATGTAACCCTCATCACAACGAACGATCAGACAAATCCGATGAATCGAAAACAATTCGTACCCCTGCTGGCAATGGCACTTCTCACTTTCTTTGTCGTATTGATCACCAGCGTCGCTACATTGGCACAACCACCAGGCCAGAGGCCGCGACCAATCTTACCACCGATTCCACCAAAAGGTGATACGACCCATACGGTGACGAGATACTTTACACCGTCCGCCGTTGCGAAGATTTCACCAGATGAGAATGGATTCATTCAGCGCTGGCTTGTGCTCGAGCCCGTCAGAAAAGAGATTCAACGCAACAACATACTCACCGAAAAATATCTGCGGGACGCATTGGTGGCGGATAATTTTTCTCCCGACTTTACAATGATTCCGAAGAAAAACAAGACGGTGAAGATAGGAGGGAGCAAACTGAAATGGCACGCGCTCGACAGTAAAACATATAACTTCAACCTCTATCATTTCACCTATGCGATCAATCAACCGCCATACGGTGTATTGTTCTGGCTTGTCACCGTCATTGATTGCCCGGAGGAAATAAAGAACGTCAGGCTCGCTGCCGGCGTCAACTCCGGCGGGATGTTCTGGCTGAATGGCAATGAAGTCCTGATGCTTTCCGGTGACCGCGACATGATAGTGGATAATGTTACTTCCCCGTTGATCACGCTGAAGAAAGGAAGAAACGTCCTCCGCGGAGCCGTGATCAACGGACCCGGTATGTGCAACTTTGCAGTACGTTTCCTGGATGACAATGGAGCTCCCGTTAAGAACTTCAGCATCAGTTACGAATAGGTATTTCCGTTGCCTCACTGCTTATTATATTCTCCATACAATCTTTAACAAAATCGGTCGCAGCCCTGCATACCAGTCTTGCGAACCAAAAAGATAAAACAACCCCGGCTACATGAAACGAATAAAGACAATTGGCCTGATTGCAATCTTGTCAACCACCTTAACGCAAGTCCTGCTGGCGCAGATCGGAAAACCATTTATTCACGATCCTTCCACCATCATGGAGTGTGACGGTAAGTATTATACATTTGGCACCGGTGGCGGTGGATTGATCTCCGAAGACGGGTGGCGTTGGAAGGGTGGTGCAGTAAGACCAGGTGGCGGGGCGGCACCTGATGCGATCAAGATTGCAGATCGTTATCTCATTGCTTATGGCCTCACCGGTGGCAGCAGCAATCACAAGGGAGCCATCTACACGATGTGGAACAAAACGCTTGATCCGAATTCTCCCGACTTCAAGTATTCCGAGCCAGTGCTGGTGGCGACTTCCGATGGATATGAAGAATGCGATGCCATCGATCCGGGGTTTATGATGGACCCCACAACGGGACGGCTATGGCTCACTTATGGTACCTACTTCGGATTCAGCCGTGTCGTTGAGCTGGATCCAAAAACAGGAGGCCTTGTGAAAGGCAGTGAACCAGTTGACATCGCGGTCGCGGTTGAGGGTACCGTGATGACCTATAACGATGGATGGTACTATCTATTGGCCACGCACGGCAGCTGCTGTGACGGATCAAATTCTACCTACAACACAGTCGTGGGCCGATCCAAAAACGTTACAGGTCCATTCGTCGATAACGTTGGAAGAACAATGCTCCAGGGTGGCGGCAAGATGGTGGCCGCAACCCGCGGTAGATTGATTGGTCCTGGGCATTTCGGTCGCATCATTGTTGAGGAAGGCATTGAGAAGATGTCGCTGCATTATGAGGCCGATCTCGATCAGAGTGGCCGCAGTGTGTTGGGTATCCGGCCATTATTGTGGAAAGACGGATGGCCCGTGGCAGGAGATAACGTGAAGGAGGGTACGTACCTGATCGAATCCGTGCGGAGAGGGTACAGTCTCGAATTAGCCGTTGACATGGTTAGAACCGCCGGAGGTTTCCGCGGCTTTGATCGTAATGACGAACCCATTAAACCCGTGGCGTCTCAACAATTGGCTGACGTAATCAATACGTGGTCTTCCGGGAACATCGATGCGCGCATCGGCGACTACATGGCACGTCCTCATCAGAAGTGGAGCGTTACACCTGCTCCTGACTCAAGTGGATATTTTGGTGCGCCATACTACAAGATCGTTATCGCCGGCACGAACAGAGCACTCGCTGCGACCGCCGATCTCAGGGTGATCACCGTACCTGAGTTTAACGGTGCTCCTGAACAATTATGGAAACTTGATCAGCTAACGGATGGCACCTATCGGATCATGCCAAAAGCTATTCCGAATTCCAAAGAAAAACTTGCGCTGATTTCTTCCGGTGATAGCACGCCTGCGCTCGGGAAGTTTAATCCTCGCAATGATAATTGCAAATGGAATTTTGTTTTAGACTGATGAGCTAAGAGGTAATACCACGTAAAGAAGGATGTGAAGACGAGCCTTCGAAACTGTAAAGAACAAAAGTCTGTCACCTTTGCCAATACGTTTCCCTCAGGTTCGTCTTTCAGTCTTTTGATGTCGACCAATAAATCATCCTTGCGTGCAGATCCAGTTCGTTTCTTCAGGCTGAATTTTGAAAGTAAATCTTAACTGCGAGGGAGACCGCAACCAGGGCGGACTTGAATACTACCCGAGGCAGAATCAGGATTGTCTCTTATAACCCATCATTTCGAGAAAGCCAATTTTTTAAAGGCTGTGCTTTCGGCCCAGAGCCGGCCAATGGTTACACGTGTAAATGAGCCGCCCAGGCGGTCGCTATGTAAAGAAAAGAAAATTGATAGTTTTAGCTGTTACGCAATCAACGCGATTATGAAATTTCTGGCCGCCGTTTTAATTGTATCCATCTCGTCAGTCGCAGTAAATGGGCAAGCAATGAATAAAAAATCGGGTCCACTCCTCAATCAGATACCCTCAGATAAAGTCATAGAATGGAGACGACACATTCATCAGAATCCAGAGTTGTCCTTTAAGGAGGAACACACGAGCAAATTGGTCGAGGATATCTTCTTAAAAGGTTTAGGTAATATCAATGTGGAACGACCAACGAAGACGAGCGTGGTCGGCGTTCTGAAATTAGGCAAACCCGGAAAAACTATTCTAACCGGCTGACTGGCCGACTGCCCGACCACTTCCATCCCTCGTGCGAGTCGACTCTTCCAAAATCGCACCCGTCGAACTGGACCAGAACACATCGTATTTCTCCGAAGAGCAAAACACTCCCATCGTTATGAACATACGATAACCGGCTGACTGGCCGACCCGCTTCACTTCCATCCCTCGCGCTGGTATTATCTTCGAAAGTCGTACCCGCTCAATCCATTAGTCATTTTCCATTACAAACAATGCGTCGAGAAGTTAGCATTGCTATCGCTCAGAAAGTCGGTATCCATAAAAAAAGACAAAGATGTCTTTTATTATCAAACTTCGTCAGTTAACTTTGGGACATGTTTTCGAAGGCATGTGAATATGGAATACGCGGCATGCTTTATATAGCGCGGTCGTCGAAGGAGGGAGCACGCGTCGGTATAAAGGAGATCGCTCATGCAATTGATTCACCGGAACCTTTTATGGCAAAGATCCTGCAGGACTTAAGCCGCAAAGGACTTGTACTTTCTATAAAAGGACCAAATGGAGGATTCTATATGGAAGCCCGCCATCTCAGAATTTCTCTTGCCGACATTGTTACCGCTATCGACGGTGATCAGCTCTTTCATGGGTGTGGTCTTGGATTAAAAGCTTGTAATGAAAAAAAGCCTTGTCCCATTCATTACGAATTCAAAGAGATCCGGTCTAACCTCAAAACGATGCTGCAATCCACTGCATTAGAGGAGTTTACCGGTGACCTTGGAAGAGGAGTGTTTCATTTAAAACGAGCTTAAAGAAAATTTTTTGTCTAAATAAAGGATAAAAACATCCTTTATTATTGAACTAATGATAAAACGACCATGAAATATTATCTATCAGGTTTTGCAGTACTACTCGCACTTACCTGCCAGGCGAAAGATATAGGTGAGGATAAAGCCTACACCTTTATTGCGTTGCTGATGTCTGCACTTATAGCTTTACTGATCGCGGCGTTGTGGATCGTGTTGAAGGCACGCGCATTCTTTAAGAATAAGATGAGTACGCCCCGACACACGAAGAGTATCAATACATACCTCGCCGATTTAGAGGCTTCCGACATCGCCTTATTAATGGAAACCCGGAAGCTAAGAGGCCAGCGGTCCGGATTTCTTAAAAAGACCACCCTTCTGATCATCGGTTTATTTTTTTCAATGACATTATTGGCACAGGCCCCCGAAAACAATGACACATTGTTCAGTCAACCCGGGATCATCATCACGATCGTACTGATCCTTATCCCCCTTGTCGTTGCCGTTGTTTTTCTCCTCGCGACGATCAACCGCATGATCAACCGTCGGATCAAAAAAAAGAAGGAGGATGAAGCACAGGAATTGGCAGATCGTCTTTTGGACATGGATAAACAGGAGATTGATGCCTTGCTCCTTGATCATTCAAGAAGTCGACTTTCCGGAGATTCAACGGGTGTCATTCAAGGAGCAACCAACGAAACCAGCATAAGGTTCGTAGCGACGAAAAAGAAGGCAGTGAAGCGCCCGAATGTTGATCCGCAGCTTTCGAGGTTGGTGATATGGTATCTGGGATGTGCCATATTCTGGCTGGTATTCGGCACAACCATCGGTGAATATCTTGGGATCAAATTCGTTGCACCCGACATTGACCATCAAAGCTGGCTCAGTTTCGGAAGGCTTCGTCCCGTCCATACCAATGCTGTTTTCTGGGGCTGGTCTTCGCTGGCCATGCTTGGTCTTGGCCATTATGTGGTGCCCATCGTAAGCAATACACCTTTGGCAAGCCTGCGGAAAGGATGGATCACCCTTACACTTATCAATGCCTCCGTTGTTATTGGAACAGCATGCCTGATGATCGGGATTAACAATGGCGGTGGAGAATACAGAGAATATGTCTGGCCCGTGATGGCGCTTTTCGGAGCCGGACTGCTTGTGTCGCTCAGTAATTTTATGAAGACCGTCGCGAGGCGTACGACGCACGAAATTTATATTTCCAACTGGTATATTATTTCCGCTGTGATGTTCACGCTGGTTATTGCCGTCATTGCGTATTGGCCAACATGGCAAAACGGATTGGGCGAAACCATTGTGCAAGGTTATTACATGCATCAGGGCGTTGGTATGTGGTTCATGCTCTTCAGTCTGGGTATCGTGTATTATTTTCTTCCGCAACAATTGAATAAACCGATTTATTCCTACAGCCTCGGCATTTTGGCATTCTGGACACAAATCATTTTTTATACTGTCATTGGTACGCATCACTTTGTGTTCAGCTCCATCCCCTGGTCATTGCAGACGATCGCCATCGTTGGAAGTATGGGAATGGTGATTCCTGTGGTTGCCGGAACGACAAATTTTCTGATGACTTTCAAAGGTGATTTTAACAAGATTGCCGGAAGCTATACACTTCCTTTTTATTTGGTTGGAATTGTTTTCTATTTCACCGGCTCATTTCAGGGCACCGCAGAAGCATTCCGGTACACGAACTTGCTTTGGCATTTCACAGATTTTACAGTAGCGCATTCGCACATCACCATGTATGGAATAATCGCTTTCCTGCTATGGGGCAGCATTTACGCCGTCGTGCCGCGGTTGACAGGGAAGGAGCCCTCGCAAACACTGGTTGGAGCACATTTCTGGATGGCGTTCGTCGGTCTCTTACTTTATTCCGTGCCACTCATGATTGGCGGAACGTTGCGGGGACTGATGTGGATGGATGGTAAACCCTTTATGGAAAGTGTTACAATGATGTTCCCATATTGGCTGTGGCGCGCTATCGGAGGGACGATGATGTGGTTATCGCATTTGATTTTCGCTTATAATTTCTATCGTATGGTTAGCGTTACGCGCAGATCAGATATCAGGAATATGGTCATCGAAAAAATAAAAGCTGCTAACAAAGAAGTGAAGCAGGTGGTGCAGGTCAACTAAAAGCGTGTATGGAAATATTTAATGATCATCGAAAACTGTTTGGTATCGCGTTACTGCTTTTTATCATGCTGTCAATATCTGTCGCTATCCTTCCCGCGACGACGAATCAAACCAATAACGCGCCGTTGCCGGGAAGCGAAGCACTAACAGGTGACGCGCTCGCAGGGAAACATGTTTTTATCGCCAACGGATGTGTGTCGTGCCATTCACAGCAGGTTAGAAATGTTGACATGGACAAAACCTGGGGAACAAGACCTGGCGTTGCAGCAGATTATGCAAATAACAGAAGAATGAGTTGGTGGATGAACACTGCAACCCTCATGGGAACGGAACGGACCGGCCCAGACCTTACAAACATTGGCAACCGGTTGCCGGCCGCGGATTGGCACTTACTTCATTTGTACAATCCACGCATCGTAGAAGAGAACTCAATAATGCCAGCCTATCCCTGGTTATTTGAATGGAAGGACCGTCATACTGAAGGCGACAAGGTTGTAAACGTCCCTGAAGAATATGCGAAAGGAAAAGTTCTGATTGCCACCAGGGAAGCGCTTCAACTGGTTGTCTATCTGCAATCGCTCAAACAAACACCTTTGCCCGACGGAACACCTTCGCCCGAATTTCTTTACAAAAAGAAAGGACAGGCGGACAGTCAAAATAAAAGTGGCCTTGCCAAAAATGACGAAGAGATCAAACTTGATGGTGCTCAGCTTTATGCTGCCAATTGCCAGGCGTGTCATCAGGCAAATGGAGAGGGCTTGAAAGGAGCATTTCCCCCTCTGAAAAACAGTGCAATTGTCTTGAATGATAACCCCGAAGAACTAATCGAAATTATCATGAAGGGATACGACGCCCGCGCCGAATACGGTGAAATGCCATCCGTGGGAACAACCAATGGATTGAAGCCGGAGGAAATCGCTGCGATTATAAATCATGAACGGTCAAGCTGGGGAAATGATGCACGCAGCATTCCCCTGGAAGAGGTCCAACGAATTCTGGAGTACCTGGAAACCAAAAAACCAGAGCTATGAAAAAATTAAAAAGAATATTGTTGAGCGTCCTGGCTGTATTTGCATGCATGGACGTTCTGGCGTGTGAGGTTTGCAAAAAACAACAGCCCAAGGTATTGAGAGGAATCACTCACGGCGCCGGACCGGAAAGTGACTGGGATTACGTCGTTGTATGCTGCGCTGTTATGCTGGTCCTGATTTCTCTTTTTTACGCAATCAAATGGACCATGTATCCAGGAGAAAAGGAAAGAGAACATATAAAGCACAGCATTTTCAATTGAGATGACCATGAACCTGAAAAGCAAAGTATTGGTATTTGTCGACAATGGCCAGCAGCCTATAGGCGAATTTGATGTACCCATACAATTTGAGCTCGATACCCGCAAGCTCATGGACGGGGAGCATACGCTCAGGATTGTAGGCAAAGACCCCGGTGGAAAAGAAGGAATTCGCATTATTCCGTTCACCGTACGCAACGGTCCGGCTATCGCTGTTGAAGGATTGAAAAACAATGATCTTGTGGATGGAGTAATTCCGATCATGATCAATGCGTATGGCAAAGGTGATCAAAAGCAATTCCTGATCTCAGGAAGCGAAACACCACAAAGCATACCTTCATGGCTGTGGGCGTCGATCATACTGTTTACGGGCTGGGCCGTCTATTATTTGATCAGCAATTTTCACCCATGATGTTTCAAGGACTATGAAGAATGACATCTGCAACATAAACGACATCAGGCTCCTGGTAGACAGCTTTTACGGAAGAATTCGTCAGGACGAACTGCTAAAGGATATTTTCAACGATAGGATAAATGACCGGTGGCCGGAGCATCTTGAAAAGATGTACCGGTTCTGGCAAACAGTGTTGTTAGAAGAACACACCTATCACGGAAGCCCCTTTGTCCCGCATGCGAAACTTCCTGTTGAAATAGATCACTTTGAACGTTGGCTAACTCTATTCACTCAAACGGTCGATGAACTATTCACAGGAGAAAAAGCCACCAGAGCCAAATGGCAGGGAGAACGGATGGCCGAAATGTTCCACGCCAAGATCGGGTATTATAGAAATAATTCAATAACGCCGATACTGTAAGGGCTCAATGAAAAAGCAAATGAAGAACGTAGCATCGCTCGTTTATTATGTATCAGTTGATGTGGTCGATATGCCTGGCATCGAAGAAGACTTCCAGGCGTTGTGTCGATGATGTCGACTCAGAAGTAAGGGTTAAAACAAACAAAGGAAATGAATCAAGATCAGATTTTAGGAGAAGTAGTTGCAAATGACTACCGTACCGCTTCTGTGTTCAAAAAATACGGAATCGACTTTTGTTGCCAGGGTAACCGGACTATCAGAGAAGCTTGCGAAAAGAAGAATATTGACCCGAACGAAGTGTTGATTGATTTGGAGAAGATCAGCGCGAAGCCAGCCGATATTTCAACAGACTACCAGTCATGGCCTTTGGATCTGCTGGCAGACTACATCGAGAAAAAACACCACCGGTATGTCGAAGAGAAAATACTGGAGATTAAACCATTCCTGGACAAGATCTGTCGCGTTCACGGTGCGCATCATCCCGAATTGTTTGCCATCCAGGAGGAGTTTGCCGCTGCTGCCGGAGAGTTGGCCGCGCATATGAAAAAAGAGGAATTTATTTTATTTCCTTTTGTCCGAAAGATTGCGAAAGCAAAACGTGAGGGACTGACCATCGAACCACCTCGTTTTGGCAGCGTAGAGAATCCTGTGCAAATAATGATGGACGAACATTCCACTGAAGGCGAGCGCTTCAGCAGAATTGAGGAGTTAACCAATCATTACACGCCCCCCGCGGACGGATGCAATACCTACAACGTGACTTTCGCGTTGCTTAAGGAATTTGAGCAGGATTTACATCTTCACATACATTTGGAGAACAACATCCTTTTTCCAAAGACCGTCGCACTCGAAAAGGAATTGATGTAGATCTGGTGATCCTGCTTTAACTCGTCAGCACAGGTTGCAGAACAGATTTTTGATTTTTATAATTGACTTATGCCAATCAGGAGAAATGAACTTCTCGCGCCTCTGAGCCGCGAACACCATCATAGCTTATTGCTTTGCTGGAAGATCAGAACCGGCTACCGGAAGAACGTTGAGGTCAGCCGTATGCAGTCTTATGCAAGCTGGTTTTACAGAACTTTTCTGCTCGACCACTTTGCCATCGAAGAAAAATACGTGTTTTCTGTTTTGGGAAATGACAATGAGCTAGTGAAGCAGGCACTTATGGAACACCGAAAACTTCGGGGTCTGTTTGAAAAGATCCAGGAGAATGACAAGAACCTTGGATTAATTGAGGAAAAACTGGAATCCCACATCCGTTTCGAAGAAAGGGTTTTGTTTAACGAAATTCAGAATGCAGCGTCACCGGAACAACTAAAAGATATTACGGAAAAACATACTGATCAGACATCAACGCAGAACATCGAGGTTTGGAAGGACGAGTTCTGGAAATAGATCGGAAATGGGGAGCCGGACATTCATTATCAGCTTTACCATCTTCATTGGAGAAGAGCGACATGAGGTTCAATCCTATAGAGGTGAGTACAGAAATTTAATGACGCTGTTATATGATAAATTCTACATCGAAGACTTTGGGGAATGCAAAGGCGTAGGAAGGTGCGGCACATGTCATGTTCATATCTTGAACAGTTCTGGCGAGCTTCTCCAGCGGGTCGGAAATGAAACTACCACGATAAGCAAAATGGAGCGAGTCACAGACCAAAGCAGGTTAGCCTGTCAGATAAACGTCGACGAAAAACTGGATGGCGCTGTAATCGCGGTTGCGAAACAATAGCGAATGTCACTGAATGAATTCCCCGAAGTTCCCGTGCATAATCCTTGGATCCGTAGAACTTGCAGGTGCTTGTCGACACATATGTCGATTTCCCATTGCGTACCTCCATCGTCTCTGGCGTAATCGGGCATCCGCCAGTGTTTGGCAAAGAATAAATCGGTGACTGGTAAATCCAGGATTCTATCATATTTCACCAATACGTTCATCCGGAGCGAACCCTGCGAAACAGTTGCCAAAGTCGAAAGGTCACAAAGAGCGTCGACCGAAAAAATTTAAGATCAATTGATACAGGGAGGGCACAAAAATCCTGATCAGGGAATATTTATGTCACCAATCCGCAACACTAAACAGTTGCTATTAAGAAAGAATATCACCAACATTGATAAAACGTTTACAAACATGGACGAAAAAAAAGATAATCAAAAACTCACCCGGCAAACCGGAGCTCCGGTTCCCGATAATCAGAATGTTCAAACCGCGGGACCGAGAGGGCCTATGCTGATGCAGGACTTCTGGTTTATGGAAAAGATGGCCAACTTCGACCGGGAAGTAATTCCGGAGCGAAGAATGCATGCGAAAGGGTCGGGCGCTTTCGGAACATTTACGGTAACCCATGACATCACGCAATACTCGAAGGCAAGCATTTTTAATCAGGTGGGTAAGAAGACCGACCTCTTCCTCAGGTTCTCAACCGTAGCCGGAGAGCGGGGTGCGGCCGATGCCGAGCGTGACATCCGCGGCTTTGCTTTGAAGTTCTACACGGATGAAGGCATCTGGGACCTGGTGGGTAACAATACACCTGTCTTTTTCTTCCGCGACCCGATGAAATTCCCGGATCTCAATCACGCCGTAAAGCGCGATCCCAAGACCAATCTGAGAAGCGCAAACAACAACTGGGATTTCTGGACTCTGCTTCCCGAGGCACTACACCAGGTGACCATTGTCATGAGTGATCGTGGTATCCCGAGAGGATATCGTCACATGCATGGTTTTGGAAGTCACACGTATAGCTTTATCAACAAGGCTAACGTGAGGCATTGGGTGAAATTCCATTTCGTAACGCAACAAGGAATTGAAAACCTTTCGGATGAAGAGGCGGCAAAGATCATCGGAGCAGACCGCGAGTCGTCACAACGCGATTTGTTCGACGCCATTGAAAGAAAGGATTTTCCACGCTGGAAAATGTTTGTGCAGATCATGACTGAAGAGCAGGCGAAAACCTATCGTTTCCATCCGTTTGATCTAACCAAAGTATGGTCTAAAAAAGATTTTCCGCTCATACCGGTGGGCGAATTTGAGCTTAACCGGAATCCTGAGAATTATTTTCAGGATGTTGAGCAAGCCGCGTTTAACCCGATGAACATTGTTCCGGGAATCGGATTTTCTCCTGATAAAATGCTACAGGGCCGATTGTTTTCATACGGCGATGCGCAACGTTATCGATTGGGTGTAAATCATTTTCAGATTCCGGTTAACAAGCCGACCTGTCCCTACCATGCGTTTCACCGCGACGGTGCAATGCGTGTGGATGGAAACTATGGCGCTACGAAACATTACAATCCCAACAGCTACGGTGAATGGCAGGAGCAACCAGAATCGAAGGAACCACCGTTGGAATTGTCGGGGACTGCCTACGCGCACAATTTCAGAGACGATGATGAGGATTACTACACGCAACCGGGAAACTTATTTCGCATCATAAAGGAGAGAGGAAAAGCACAACTTCTTTTTGATAACACCGCCAGGCAGATAGGTGGCGCAGAAAAGTTTGTTCAGATTCGCCACATCAGAAATTGCTACAAGGCAGATCCCGAATATGGCAGCGGGGTAGCGAAGGCGCTGGGGCTGACCATGGATGAAGTGAACAAATTCGATCTCACGCCATTCGACAAATGGGCACCGAAACCAACTAACGCATAGGGCTAACGTAGCCATGAGCTCTGCAAATCAAATGAAAATTTGAATGAGTTAAATCGATGGGAGCGTCAACCGAACCTCTGGACTTGTCGCAACACACTGGTCGATGAAACGTGCAGAGAGCAGGAAGCCAAATGCGTGTTACCGGATCTGAGCTGAAAAGACTCTCACGGGCCTGAGTTACTTCAGGCCCGTGAAAAAGTGTGTAGGTCCTGTGAAGCCAGGCGCGAATACAATCTCAGCACCTTCATTTACTACGACGAAGGAGAATTTTGCTTCCTGCATACCCTCTCCGCGATTAATTGGGTAGTGTCTTTTTTCCAGCTTCTCTTTGATCGCACTTTTCAAATGATTTACATGGACGTTCAGCTGATCTGCATGAATAAATGGTTCGAGGCGAATTAGATTGAAATGGCCGATCTCACTGGTCAAACTACCGGGTACCTCAGCCAACTTTTTTTATAAAATTCCAGTAATGTTTCAGCCTTTTCCATTTATACCAAAGGCACGGAAATGAATCCGGCGACACGCAAAATAGAAATGCAATTAATGCCCGCCAACGGTAACTTGGTCTGTAGCCTGGTCGATACTCAGCGTGTTTGTTGATTCACGCATTGCCGCTATGCATTTTTCTTTAAGGACAATTTCAGAATTCGTCGGTTTTATCTCTTCTAGAAGAGAGCTCATTTTTCGCGTGATTTCATCCAACTCAATGGCTGTCGTATTGATTGCCTCGGTAAGCTGTGGAGTATTGGGGTAATCATCAAGTTTCAGGATGTTCATCAAACCCAGGATTCTGGCCACCGGTGCACGAAGCTCATGAGCATGTGACCATGCATATTTGTTCAGCTTTGTATTCGCATCGGTAAGGGCGGATATATTCTCTTCCATGCGGCTATTAAGCTCATTTAAGGAGTCAACCGTATTTTTCAACTTCAGGTTGAGATTTTCACTAACCTCATTTTGTTTCAAATAGCGATCGAGGTATTGATAGAACAGCCTGACCAGGTATGCAAAGAACCCAAAAAGCATGATACTATACGCAAAGAGATGTATATGAAGAGTCCACATCCTGCTATTCAAAGAAAAGAATTTCAGATCCGAAGCTATTGAACTCGATAGGATGCAAACAAATCCAACGATAATAACGGTGCCACCCATCCAGATTGAGAACATTGTTATCGAAAGAATAGCGATCATCAGATAAACCGTCATTGCGATTATGTTCATGGCATCCGAAGCTGGTGTCACCAACACAAAAACAGATTGGAGCACAACACAATACAGGACATAAATGAAGCACGTCACCCGATAATTCTTTTTCGCAAAATAGATGGCAGCAAGACTCACAGGAACAATGGTTAGCGCACTGAC
Source organism: Bacteroidota bacterium (assembly GCA_023431285.1). Classification (GTDB taxonomy): domain Bacteria; phylum Bacteroidota; class Bacteroidia; order Cytophagales; family Cyclobacteriaceae; genus Ohtaekwangia. The sequence goes on along the minus strand of JAEYXN010000205.1, from coordinate 7,252 downwards.
GACAGATCGCAGGAGGCTATCTGCATCGAAAAAACCAAAGAGGATCAGGCATGCTGCATAGACTAGCTGAAACAGGCAATAAGCCACTAGTATTTTGTATCTGATATTATCTGCCACCTCGGTGTACGGTTCCTGAAAAAAACCTACACCGCCTTTTCGACCCTGTTCCATTATCTGAATTAATTTTAAAAACGTCGCACTCTGAGCCTCCTAATGTTAAGTTCAAGATACGAACTTAGCGCAGTTCAACAAGTTCTTCCGGCTGACACACCTTTTGACGAATCCAAGCAGTTGAAGCTACTTGCCCGATCATAGACTATTTTTGACATTGTTCCGAGCGACACGAGCGGAGAAACGCGCCGGCACTTTCCAGGATATCTCCTGAAAAGTCGTTCTTTTCGGGCCAATGATCTATAGCAAAACATTTGTTTGATAACATCTCGTGCGTAAGAAAAATTGAAGAATGAGAGATGAACAACATTCACATAAAACCGGACAAATGCATCTTTTCGTGAAATATCATTTCTGTCATCGCTCTACCTTGGAGTCTTCAAATCCAATACGATGTTCGGTTACAAAATCATTCCACACAAAATTGGTCAGTAACAAATGAAAAATCAGAGAGCCATTTTGCTGTTGTTGGCGATTGATGAATTGACTGGATGCATCGAAAGAAAGAACTTCGGAGATAGCATGAAGCGTTCGTTACGAGGACCCAACACCATCTTTTGCAAGAGAGCCACCTGGTGTTAGTTCTTCACTTCTTCAAGGAAACAACCGATACACCGAAGACACAACACTTCAGAAAGGAGATCTTATGGCAGCGGGAATGTGTTGGCTTTGTATGTCTTAAAAGCAACAAGGAGGCGCGAATCCTGGCCTCCTTGTTCTTATAATACCGCCTACTTTTTATACGGGTCGATCGTCTTGATGGTGCCGTCTTCTTGATGCTCCAACGGCGTCACCTTAATGCTTCTCAAGTGCGTTACTCCTTGCGACAAAGTGCTGTCGTGATAGAAAAGATACCACTTGCCATCAACTTCAACAATAGAATGATGACTAGTCCATCCAACTACCGGATTTAGTATGACGCCCTGATAAACAAAAGGGCCATATGGGTTTTCGGCAATCGCGTAGCAGATAAGGTGAGTATCGCCTGTCGAATAAGAGAAATAATATTTTCCGTTGTACTTATGCATCCAGGATGCTTCAAAAAACCTTCGTTCATTATCTCCTTGTAACAAGGCCTTGCCATGCTCATCAACTATGACGAGATCTTTTGCATCTTCAGCAAATTCCAACAGATCATCCGTAAGTTTGGCCACCTTTGCACATAAAGCAGGTTCGTCATCTTTTGGCAAATGGGCTGTCGGACTTTCAGGATGAGCTGCGTTGAAATTGCCGGTTCTCCATCGTTGTAATTGTCCTCCCCAAATGCCGCCGAAATACATATAATAACTGCCATCGTCGTCTTTAAATACAGCGGGATCAATAGAAAAACTTTTTTGAATGGCCTGCGGCTGTGCTTTGAACGGGCCCACGGGTGAATCACTTATCGCTACACCAATTCTAAAAATGCCTTCATGATCTTTTGCCGGAAAAAAGAGATAATACTTTCCATCTTTCTCAGTTGCGTCAGGTGCCCACATTTGTTTTTTTGCCCACGGCACATCCTTTACGTGCAACGCAACACCATTGTCTTTTGCTTCGGCTGTTGGTGAATCCATTGAAATAACATGGTAATCCTGCATATCAAAATGGCTTCCCAGGTCATCAAAGGCTTCACCTGCATCTATGTCATGCGAAGGATAGATATAGATCTTGCCATTGAATACATGCGCTGAAGGATCGGCAGTGTAGATATGTTTGATCAATGGTTGTGATATCGCTTTCCTATTTAATTCATCGAAGTTGATATGTTGAACGCTCTCTTCTGGCATACTCTGTTATTTTACTTTTGTGTACAATTGAAATTGATTTATCCCTTGCGTTATCGAAGCTCGTTTACCTGTCACCAAAAACTGTGATAGAGAATTTAAACGCTTCTTTTTTGTTTAAGATCGCTTTCTATCTGCACTTCCATTTTTTTATTAATGACATAGAAGAACAACAAGGCTGTGCCAACCAGGAAAGGAATGGATGGATATACACTCACCAACATTTTTACACCCTCTATAGCCTGTGGCGATTGCACCGGACTATTTGGCACATAATCATACAGACCGAGAATATATGTAAGGATCGCACTGCCCAATGTAAGCCCTGCCTTTAAACCAACCATCATAGCTGAAAAGATAATAGCAGTTGCGCGGCGGTTGTTTTTCCATTCGCTGTAATCAGCAACATCAGCGATCATTGCCCAAAGCAATGGAATGGTAAGCCCATAGAAGAAGCCATGTAGTATCTGCGTTGTAAACATTAAGACTACTGCCTTTGGTGGGTAGAAAATAAACGCAAATATGAATACTGTTGAAAGAAAAAGACAGACACCAAACACATCACGTTTACCGTATTTGTCAGCAAATCTTTTGGATAGTGTTATACCGACAATCATGAAAATGATACCGCCCGCATTAAACAATCCAAATCCGGCAGAAACCGGATCTTCACCAAAAAAGTTTAATCCAATGCCGGAGAGGAAAAGAACAACCGGATTCACAAGACTGGCAAGACTTTCCTTGTCGACATAGTTGTTGAAGTAATAAACATAGGAGCCACCTTTCATAGCGAGTGTAATAAACACAAGTAATGTAAGCCCAAGCATGATCATCCATGGCTTGTTCTTAAACAGATCGCTCAAATCTTCCCTGAGTGTTGATCGTTGTTCGGCTTTCGGAATAATACGTTCTCTGGTTGTGAAAAAAGTAATAAGCAACATGGCAGTGCCGGTGATCGCAAGCCATGTCATCACCTTTTCAATACCTGCGGCTTTATCACCATCTCCGGCAGATTCAATAATGGCTAACATAAATACCTGCACAAAGAACTGTGCGAACATTACTGCGACAAATCTGTAAGAAGACAGACTGTTCCGTTCACCCATGTCGCCGGTTATGACACCGCTCAATGCAGAGTAAGGAAGATTATTGGCGGCATACAGCAACAATAACAGGGTGTATGCAACAACAGCATAAATCACCTTTCCTTCATAAGAAAAATCTGGTGTACTGAATGCGAGCAAAGAAATTACGCCAAGCGGAACTGCCGTAAATAAAATCCACGGCCTAAACTTGCCCCAGCGTGAAACAGTTCTATCTGCCAGAGCGCCGACGATCGGATTAAAACCAAATGCAGCAACTAGCCCTACAATGAGAATAAGGGCGGATGCGTGCTCAGTTTTCAGACCATAAATATCCGTATAGAAATATGCCAGGTAAGTTACCAGCGTTTGGAAGACAAGATTTGCAGCAAGGTCGCCAAGGCTGTATCCAACTTTTTCAAGCACGGATAATTTCTGGGAACTGTCATACAGTTTGCTAGCAGTTGCTTCCTTTATTGCTGCGCTATTTTCGCTCATATAATTTTATTTATGTAATTCATTTTTATTTTTCAGAGGCCGTTGCTCTAACCGTGTAAAATACTGGTTTAGCATTAAAGTTCGTCAATATCATCTAAGGAACATTCACTGCTCTCCTGTACCCTCAAATCCCTGCGCCATCTATGCACACTCAGTTGTAATATGATCTTCAAAAAATCTTTTTACAGGATCCGCGCTTTGCTTTTGGCGCACAAACGCAGAAAGCTCACTATGCCAGATCAAAGCGTGGCCATTTACCTTCATATTGTTTCTCTGCAAAGGCAACAAGTTTATCCGCCAGTGCAAAATCATATTTACCCGAAAGAGGATGTATTACTTCTGCCTTCATAATATTTTCAGGAGTTGCAGGATCGGACTGTTGCGTAATATGCTTACCTGCAGCCGCATCTTTTTCTTCAATTTGACTTGAATTCAGCGGAGCACCGATAGGGAATTCAATATTGAAGGTTTCTTTTAATGAGAGAATTGAGTGTGCGGAGATTTTGCAGACCACCAGTAAAGCTATGGCAGCGCCATACATTGAGGAATAAAGCCGTTTCATAGCCGGTTCAGCTTGATCTATTAGTCATTTTGACTATTAGATACGAAGTTAAGAATTGTTTTTAATTTTCAAACGTTATTTTCGAGTGCTTTTGACAACTTGTCTTGAGAACCTGAAAAATTTACCGCAGACAATCTAAAGCTTTTGCGGAGTATTCCTGCCATAACTTTTTGGAGGATTTTTTCTGACGTGTAGGGGTATAGTTCCAATCCCGGAAAAGCATTGGCGTCCGCCCATTGAGGATCAGATTGCCACCTGAAGAGAGGGAGGAATGATTACGAACCTTTCAGTTTCGCAAGACCTGCCTCTGACATTGAGCAGCACAGGAATCATTTCACCAAACGTTGAACGGCAAATTCACTACCCTCTGATTGCAAGTTATTGGCAGGCAGAATAGATACAATTCCGGACGCGCGGGTCATCCGGACCTGGAACGACATATTTAAAGCCGATAATCCTTGGCGATCACAGAAGCGGATTTCAACGAGCTTGCCGCGGGCATGTAGAAATGCCCGAGAATTCTTCACATGAACTACGTACATGCCTGTCAAATTAAAGACAGAAGCGTTTAGCTCACCCTGCCACGTCTTCATACTCATCACCCTATCCAAATCCTCATGCGTCATGCTGCCAGGCTCAGGATGCTTTCCGCCTGTCGAAGAAAGATGCGAAGACGAGGCCGTCACTTCTTTTTGTTCTGCTTCATATAATCGGAAACCGCAGTAGCGTAGACAGTTTTTCCCGGCGCGAGTGTGCGCTCGTATTTTTTTCGTTTGACAGGATCCGAAATGACACTCTTTGCAAACGCTACGGCCTCCCGAAATAATTTATTTGACGCTTTTTGCTTTGGACTCAACTTTACCTTGCTCATGTCCGGGTATTTCGTCACCACGGTTCCATACGAGTAAGACTTGAAGACTAACTGCTTCCCCAATTTGCCACTCAGGCCCAGGGTTATATCATTTTTGTCTACTGTTGCCATTATCAAATCTAATCATTAAAGAACAATCATCCAAACTGCATCCTCCGTTCATCCTCCGTTCATCCTGGGTTTATTGTTTTGAAGAGCATTCATTGAGCAACAGATACATTACCCGTATACTACCTTAAAAAAATACTCGTCCAATTTTCGGTTGTAGAATGAATTTCATCCCCGGTTATTTGGAATGAAATTATAACCAATGGAATTTAAAGACCTACATCACCAACCAACAGCTTTACTCATCGGCAACGTATGGGACGTCAGAAGTGCAAGAATCGCAGAGAGGTTAAATTTCCAGGTCATTGGAACTTCAAGTGCCGCAATAGCTGCATTGTTGGGTTATGCGGATGGAGGGGAGATGTCTTTCGACGAACTTCTGTACCTTGTTAAACAGATCCGAAAAAACACCAGTCTGCCTTTATCGGTTGACCTGGAATCGGGTTACGGCAGAAATGCCAATGAAATCGCGGACAACATAACGCAATTGGCGGAAATTGGCGTTGCCGGAATTAATATCGAAGATAGCCTCGTTTCATCAGGAAGGAGAACGCTGACGGATGCTGAAGCGTTTGCCGACATCCTTTCCGACGTTACCGAAAAACTTCAGCATGAAAAGATCAACATGTTCATCAACGTAAGAACGGATACCTTTTTGCTGGGCCTCGTGAATGCGCTTGAAGAAACCATCAAAAGAACCAAACGCTATGAGGATGCAGGGGCAAACGGAATTTTCGTTCCGTGCATTGAACAAATACCGGCAATCAAGGAAATAGCCAGCAGTACGCAACTGCCATTGAATGTGATGTGCATGCCAAATCTACCGGATTTTGATACCTTGAATACTCTTGGCGTGAAAAGAATCAGCATGGGAAATTTTACTTTCGATTGGATGTACAATCAGTTTGAATCCAAAGCGAGAGAAATTCTTCAACAAAAATCATTCAGACCCATCTTCTAATGCGCATTACAGAAAAGAGAACCATCAACACCTATTACGAAGCATTGCTGGAAAGAAGACAAAGTTTCGTAGGGATATTTTTTGTTGGCGTAAAAACCACTTCCGTATTCTGCATAGCAACGTGCAGAGCAAGAAAACCTAAAAAGGAAAATGTCGAATTCTTTACTTCTTTTAAGGATGCGCTGGACAACGGTTACCGACCATGCAAAGTTTGTAAGCCAACAGAAAATGCCAACGAGGCACCCGAACAAATTCAAACAGCGATTAAGCTGATAAAAGAAAATCCAAAGGAAAAGCTTACAGATGATCACCTTCGTCAATTGAATATTAGTCCTGAAATTGTGAGACGATGGTTCAATCAGAATTATGGAATGACATTTCAGGCGTATCAACGAATGAATCGGATAAATGTCGCTTTTCAGGAATTAAAAAACGGGAAAACCACAACGGTCACTGCCTTTGAATCGGGGTACGAATCATTGAGCGGATTTGGCTACACATTCAAAAAGTTAATTGGCAATTCTCCGAAGCACAGCGCAAATGAAAACATCATCCTGGTCAGCAGGCTCACCACACCCATAGGACCCATGTTCGTCTGCGCGACTGAAAATGGTGTATGTCTCCTGGAGTTTGTGGATCGGCGGATGCTTGAAACAGAATTCAAGGATCTGCAAAAAAGACTGAATGCCACTCTCATGGCAGGCGAAAACCACCACTCCAGGCAAGCCATGAAAGAAGTTGCAGAATATTTTGAAGGAACGAGAAAGTCATTCACCGTGAAACTCGAAACACCGGGAACAGCGTTTCAGAATTTGGTTTGGAAATCACTCCGGGAAATAGAGTATGGCAAGACAGACACGTATCAACGACAATCTGAGAGACTCAACCACATAGGAGTGAGAGCCGTTGCCTCCGCCAATGGTCACAATCGCATTTCAATCATTATTCCTTGTCACCGCGTCATCGGAAAAGACGGAAACTTAACCGGCTATGGCGGTGGCATCGAGCGAAAGAAATGGTTACTAGAACACGAGCAGAGATTTCGATAGCGAATGCTGCGTAGGCTTGTCGAGAGAGATCTGCGGAACAAAATCGCAACCGCTGAACCGGACCAGAACACACCATATTTCTCCGAAGAGCAAAACACGCCCATCGGATCGACAAAGCGATTGAACGCGTTTTTGGAAGTACCATATTGGACAGTGCTCAACAGGAGTGGATTGTCTACATTAA
>JAEYXN010000167.1 GCA_023431285.1 Bacteroidota bacterium | reverse complement strand
TTTCATTGGGTAATCCATCCTGAAGGTAAAACCTTTCAAAGGTTCCGGAGTTCACATCAAACTGATTCAGCCCTGCGGCGGTGCCCACCCATAGATTTCTGTTAGTATCTTCAACGATGCAATAGATAATATCATTGCTGATAGTCTTGTCACTCTTTCCACTACTGAATGCGCGGAACGTTTTTTTCTTCCTGTCCATCAGGTTTAATCCGCCACCATTGGTACCCACCCAGAAATTTCCGTAGCTGTCTTCGAAGATGACATTCACCATTGTATGGCTGATACTTCCAGGATCCTTTTCGTTATAGGCGAAATGTTCGAAGGTGTTTGTGCCGGGGATCCAGCGCTCCAGTCCGGCGGAGTAAGTACCTACCCAAATGTCTTTCTGTTTATCTTCGTACAAATACCACGCGTTATTGCTTGACAGGGAGCCCGGCTTTGCAGGATCGTGACGCATGTGGCGGAAGGAATTATTCTTTGGAGAGTACACGGAAATTCCATCACCCCACGTTCCGAACCACATATTGCCTTCGCTGTCTTCAAGGATATTAAGGATGTGGTTCCCCGCGATGGAGTTATCATCATCATCATTGTGAAGGAAATGAGTGAACGTTTTCTTTTCGGCGTCGAAAAGATTCGCGCCGCCGCCGTCGGTACCGATCCAGATACCACCTTTTCGGTCTTCGGAAATGCAAAGCACATTGTCGTGGCTCAGGCTGTTCCGGCTGGCCTTATGATGGTAATGATTAAATTTGTCAGTATCGCGATTAAAGAAGTTGACACCACCGCTGAAAGTACCAACCCACATGTTTCCTTTTCTGTCGCGCGTGATCGACCATACCGAGTTTGAATTGATCGAAGTCTTATCCGATTTGTCCTGAGGGAGTCTTTTCCAGTTCTTGCCTGTCGGGTCGAGTAAATTAAGACAACCATTCTCCGCGCCGACCCAGATGTTTCCTTCAGCATCTTCATTGATAGCGAGAATATGCGTTGGCGATAGGGGATCTCCCGGGGTCCTTGAGGGATAACGATAGAAATTTTGTTTTTCCTTGTTGAAAAGATTAAGTCCGCCCCCCATGGTGCCAACCCAGATTCGTTTCTGACTGTCTTCAAAGATCTCCCACACATCATTGTAGCTCAATGATTCAGGATCGTTCTTGTCGTGGATAAAATGAGTGAACTTGTTTTCTTTTCGATTCCAGTGTGTCACCCCACCATAGAAAGTACCGAACCAAAGATTGTTCTCGCTGTCGCGGATGATATGTTTGACGATACCTGCATTGATGGAAGTTCCGTCGGAGGCAGGAGCGAGGTTTCTGAACTTGCCGGTCTTTGGATCGTAAATGTCAAGACCTGTTCCTTCAAGGCCGACCCAGATCTTTTCATCATCATCAATGAAGAGGGTGTTGATAAGATTCAGAGAAAGCGTTCCCTTTTTCCCAGGGATATGCCTGTAGCAGGTGAAGATCTCCTTCTTACGGTCGAACTTGTTAATTCCACCCCACGTCGCAATCCAAAGATTTCCATCAGAGTCTTCTGCGATGTCGTTGATCACGTTATTGCTGATAGAGAGTGTGTCGCCAACGATGTTACGGTAGACAGTGATCTTGTAGCCATCGTACTTGTTGAGACCGTCTCTTGTACCGATCCAGATAAAACCGCGGCTGTCCTGGAAGATGCAGATAGCGTTGCTTTGTGAAAGCCCGTTCTCGGTGCCGATGTGATCGAAACGAATATTCTCAGGCTGCGCGGCGAGGGGTAGGGCGAAGAAAAGCGGAAGCAGAAGAAAAAAGACGCTCGCGAGTACATGACTGCCGCGGAATAGGCTTGCTACACCGCACCGGGCGTCACGGAGACTGAAGGCGATCTGCTTCTTTCTCCAAACTCTCCACAATGCAATCACAAAGCTCATTTAACTTATCTTTTTTTGCCGGGTTTAACTCGTTCATCAGACCGTCGGTAACTTCTATCAGGTGCTGCTTGAAATCATCGACGGACGCTATCAGCTCCTGATCATTGATGAGGATCAATGTTGACTTGGCCTTATGTGCGGCCCTCTTGAAAATCTCGGCATTTCGCACGCTGTAGGATTCACCTGCTGCAACCTGCAACTCCAGAACACTGCCTTTCATCAGTTTCAGAAGCTCCCGCTTGAATTCCTCGTCTTCTCCGTCGCTGTACGCGTCGAAGTTGATGTTCAGCGGTCTGGTGTTTTTTGCGGTTGAATACCTCATGCTCTTCGTTTGGGCTTGCTTGAAAGTAGCTTTGCTCTGTACGCATTTTTAATGAACATTGCAAGGTATCAAATACAGGCAGCTGTTTTGCTTAAAAATCAAACGATAGCTTACATCAAGTGATGAATTCACACATTCACCCACGCTAATGTAATTGCGCGAATTTGAAGGCATTTTCAGGCGATCGGGAATTGATAATGAGGTTTCACCCTGAGTAATCCGGTCTTGATTGTTGGGAAAACACATAAATATTTCACCCTATAACATTGAAGTGCAGGACAGCAATCCAATCGTTTTCGGGATAACTTCCAGCCGACACTCAAAATCGCAAAGTTTGCTAATTTTGAATTCCGTCAACCGAGATGAAAGTAGCCCTTTTTGTTCCTTGCTACGTCGATCAATTCTACCCACAAGTGGGTATCGCTTCACTGGAGCTGCTGCGCAAAGCAGGAGTGAATCCTTCAGTCCCTATTGATCAAACTTGCTGTGGACAACCCCTCGCCAATTCTGGTTTTGCACACCTGTGCGACGGCACCAACGAAAACTTCATTCGTAACTTCTCCGGCTATGATTTCATTGTCGCGCCTTCGGGAAGCTGCGTGCTGCATATCCGCGAACACCTGGAGTCAAGGTCGAACGAAAAAGAAGCTTCGGCTATCCGCGGTCGTGTCCGCGAGTTGACAGAGTTTCTAATCGACGTCATAGGATTTGAACCATCGGCTACATTCAATCATCGCGTTGGCTTTCACGAGAGCTGTCATGGCCAGCGGGGTCTACATCTTTCACAGATGTCTGAGCTCGTCGAACCACCCTTCTCAAAACCGCTTTCGCTACTGCGGAAGGTACAAGGTCTTGAGCTTGTTGATCTTTCAAGAAAGGATGAGTGCTGCGGCTTCGGTGGAACATTCGCTGTGTTTGAGGAGGCAGTATCAGTGAAGATGGGAACAGATCGCGTAGCAGACCACGCGGCACACGGAGCAGAATACATTACTGGAACAGACATGTCGTGTCTCATGCACCTGGAAGGAATCCTTCGCAGACAGCAGCGCAACATCAAAGTAGTTCATGTAGCCGAAATATTAAACGCGACGGCATGAAACAGAAAACTCAGGATCATGCCACCAACGCCGAAGTGTTCAACCGCGATGCGGAGCGAGTGAACTGGCATGATGAAACGCTTTGGTTTGTCAGGACAAAACGTGACCGCGCCGCGGGACAGTTGCCGGAATGGGAGCATTTAAGGGAGGCAGCTTCGCGAATCAAACGCGACGTACTCGACCACCTTCACCAGTATCTTCTTCATTTTGAAAAGCAGGCTCAGTCTAACGGTATCACTATCCACTGGGCGTCTACCGCTGACGAACACAACCGCATCGTACATCAACTGATCAGCGGGGCGGGAGAGACAAAGATTGTAAAAAGCAAGTCGATGCTTACGGAGGAATGCGGACTGAACCCATTCCTGGAAAGCAAGGGAATTGAAGTAATCGATACTGATCTCGGAGAGCGGATCGTTCAACTCGCGAAAGAGCATCCGAGTCATATTGTGCTTCCATGCATTCACAAGAAGAAGGAAGAGATTGGAGAACTGTTCCATCAGCATCTTGGTACTCCCGAAGGAAACGCCGACCCTGTACACCTCACTGGCGCCGCGCGTCTTCATCTCAGACAACATTTTCTCACAAG
>JAEYXN010000143.1 GCA_023431285.1 Bacteroidota bacterium | reverse complement strand
TGCTCACGAGTTTGTGGCATCGGACCGTCAGTTGCAGCAACTACCAGAATAGCTCCGTCCATCTGAGCAGCACCAGTAACCATGTTCTTCACATAGTCGGCGTGACCTGGACAGTCAACGTGCGCATAGTGACGATTGGAGGTTTGATACTCAACGTGTGATGTGTTGATAGTGATACCTCTTTCTTTTTCTTCAGGTGCGTTGTCGATAGAAGAGAAATCTCTTTCTGATGCAAGACCTTTAGAAGCAAGTACCTTTGTGATTGCCGCAGTAAGCGTGGTTTTTCCATGGTCAACGTGACCAATTGTACCGACGTTTACGTGGGGTTTTGAACGATCGAATTGTTCTTTTGCCATATTTGAAAATCCCAGTTAAAGTTTAAAGTGTATTGTTGTTAAATATGTTACTATTCATTTCTTCCTTTGGAAGAACTACACCCTAAACATTGTAAGCCTTTCGAATAAGGGTTATCAAAATTAAATTTCGGACTCCAATTCAGACCATCACTGATCTGATTATTTATAGTTCAGAAAGACGCTACCCAGTCTGAAACTTAAATTAGAATCCTTGAGCTGTTGATGAGGATTGAACTCACGACCTCTTCCTTACCAAGGAAGTGCTCTACCACTGAGCTACAACAGCAGTTCTGTTACAGTAGCAGCTTTCCTCACGTTCGCCGGTGAACCGGGTCTAACAGCTTTTACCGTCTAGCGGATCATCTCCTCCTGAGATTTAACGCCAAAAGCAATCGCGCTTTCGCAATTGCTTTTTCGAAAAGTTTTTCATTCAAGACAACTCTTCGTTGAGTCTTCGACGAATCGCCGGAATCAGTCGAATGCTCTATACTTAAGAGCGGGAGACGAGGTTCGAACCCGCGACCTATAGCTTGGAAGGCTATCGCTCTACCAACTGAGCTACTCCCGCTTATAATCCTAATTTCAACTACAAAATCAAATTGGGCCGGCAATGTTAACGAAAGCCCGGATCAATGCGAAATTTGAAATCTGAAATTTAGCGTGGGGGAACTAGGATTCGAACCTAGGAAGTCATAAGACAACAGATTTACAGTCTGTCCCAGTTGGCCGCTTTGGTATTCCCCCGATCAATAAGAAAAGAACTACGCCCCCATCAATGAAGGCCCCGAAAAACAGGAGTGCAAAATTATACGCTTTTCCACTTTTTCAAAACTTAAACAGAGAAATTAAGAAGATTATCTGAATGACTTCCAACGTCACATTCCAACAATACCGGTGACCACGCCAGGACCGAATTCTTTGCGAAAAAGTTCTAATACGTGCTCCTTATGATACTCAAAGTCATGACGCATTGCAGGTGAATCGAATTCTACAAACAACACTTTATTCCTTATATATAGCTTCTTGGTGCGTTTGGCAATCGGAACACCCACAAGCCGCTCCCATGAACCTATGATCTGCGCTTCATCATACCGCCCGGTAAGATTATAAGTATTAAGCAGATTCCTGATCGCATCACCGATAGGCTCGAATTCGTCTTTCTTTTTCATGATGATTGCTGGGAATTTACCGTACCATGGGCTACATGAAAGGTCTTCCCGGGAACTCCAATATTAGCTAATATCTCAGACGTTCGATGCGGTCGCGCATCAGTAATAAAAATCTGCCCGTCACTCTCTCTTAAAAGTTGAACCAGTGCATTAATCCTCTCGTCATCAAGCTTATCAAAAATATCATCCAGAAGTAAGATGGGATCGAACCCCTTTTGTTGGCGAATCACATAATATTGAGCAAGCTTCAACGCGATTACAAATGACTTTTGCTGCCCCTGAGATCCAGTCCGGCGGATTTCACCACCCTTGAGAAGAAACGAATAGTCGTCCCGATGAATCCCGAAACACGTTCGTTGCAGAGCCCGGTCTTTAGATAATGACCTGGCCAACCCTTCTGCAAAAGCGGACTCGTTCAAATCCGAAGCGTACGAAATGACCGGATCCTCCGGTTCGGCCACGATCCCCTTAAAGTGTGAAAGAAACAGAGGAAGAAAATCTTTCAAAAATTGCTTTCTCGCCGAATGCAGATACTCTCCATACTTTATGAGCAAACGATCATAGGCCTCCAGCGCCAGCGCATCGAACCGCCCGGTTTCGAATGACATTTTCAAGAGCCCGTTCCGCTGTCTGAGAACATGTCCGTACGCCATCAGATCTTCCAGATAACGCCTGTCCAGCTGTGAAATAATACCGTCAAAGAATCTCCTCCTGTATTCACTGCCCTCGCGAATCAAATCGGTATCATCCGGAGTCATTATCACCACAGGGTACTTCCCGATGTGATCACTTAGCTTATCGTAGTCCCGTTGATCTTCGCGGAATATCTTTTTTGCCCCTGACTGGGCAGAAGCGACAACTTCCCGGGTTGGTTGCCCGGCCAGATGGAAATTGCCCTTCACAACGAAATAATTCTGTCCCGTTCGGATAATCTGTTGTTCAGACGTAGAAAAGGCACTTTTCGTGAAAGAGAGGTAGTAGATGGCGTCGAGCAGATTGGTTTTCCCACTGCCATTGCGCCCCAGGAAAACGTTGACCCGTTCGTGGAAATGAAGCTCAGCCTCTTCGTAGTTCCTGAAATTTATCAGGTTCAGCTTTTCAAGACGCATTTAGATGAATTACTAGCGAATGTTTGGCTAATCTTGTTGGGCAGGTTATTTTCGCAACTCTGATCAAAAATAGGGATATGCCTACGACAACAAAAGCTAAAAATGAACCGGCTGGTTCAAAAAGGGGTGAAAAGACTGAATTTTCAAAGGACACCTATTTGTACTGGTATGAAAGCATGCAACTGATGCGCAAGTTCGAAGAGAAGGCGGGTCAGCTTTATGGAATGCAGAAAATAAAGGGCTTTTGCCATTTATACATTGGCCAGGAGGCTTGCGCCTCGGGAGCAGTGTCTGCATTAAAAAAGGGAGACAAATGGATTACGGCATATCGTGACCATGGTCATCCTCTTGCACTGGGAACAGATCCTAAGGCTATCATGGCCGAATTATATGGTAAAGAAACCGGATGTACCAAAGGCAAAGGTGGTTCAATGCACATCTTTGACAAGGAGCATAATTTCATGGGCGGTCACGGTATCGTAGGCGCTCAGGTTCCGCTTGGAGCCGGAATAGCTTTCGCTGAAAAGTATAACAAGACGGGAAACTTATGCATTTGTTATATGGGCGACGGCGCAGTGCGTCAGGGTGCGTTCCATGAGGCACTTAACCTTGCGATGCTTTGGAAACTCCCTGTCATTTTCGTAATAGAGAACAACGGATATGCTATGGGAACAAGTGTTCAACGGACGTCTAATGTTCATGAACTTTACACCCTCGGAGAAGCTTACGACATGCCGTCGGAGCCTGTCGACGCGATGAACCCTGAAGATGTTCACATTGCCGTGGCCAAAGCTGCAGAGAGGGCGAGATCTGGCGAAGGACCATCTTTGCTTGAATTCCGCACTTATCGTTATAAAGGCCATTCAATGTCAGATCCTCAGAAATACCGCTCTAAAGAAGAGGTCGAGCAATACAAACAACGTGACCCTATTGAAGTTATCAGGAAGAAAATTCTCGACAAGAAGATGGCAACCGAAAAGCAACTCGAGGAGATTGACGCAAAAGTACTTCAGCAAGTCGACGAATCTGTCAAATTCGCTGAAGAATCGAAGTTTCCTGACCCATCTGAAGCGCTGACTGATGTTTACACCCAGTCGGACTACCCATTTATCATGGATTAAGAGATTGAACCCCCGCAGCACCTTTGCGGAGAACAAGTTAATTTGTAGTTTTGCGCCCCCGACTAATTTAATCGGGGGCTTTATTTATTAATCAAATGGCTAAAAGAGTAGAGAACCGGAACGAGATACTGGAAAATCCCGAAGCGCTTCAGGAAAAGTTAGTTGGAGCAGAGCTATGGCTGGAAAAAAATTCAAAAGTGGTCATCGGTTTGGCAGTAGCTATTGCGTTAGCTGTAGCCGGTTATTTTGGTTTTCAATACTATAAGGGAAATCAAAATTCGATAGCTCAGCAGGAAATGTTTCAGGCTGTCTACTTTTTCGAAGCTGATAGCCTTGACAAAGCATTGAATGGAGACGGAAACACTCTTGGGTTCCTCCAGATAATAGAAGAGTACGGTGTTACTGACGCTGCGAATCTTGCCAACTACTATGTGGGGGCGATCTATCTGAAACAAGGTAAGTACAACGTGGCGCGCATGTACCTTGAAGATTTTAAGTCTAATGATCTTCTCGTCCAGGCCCGTGCATATAGCCTTATCGGCGACAGCTACATGGAAGAGAATAATTTCAATGAGGCTGCGAGCTTTTATGCAAAAGCTGCAAACTACGAGTCTAATAAATTTTTCTCACCGGGGTACTTGATGAAGGAAGCTCTGGCATACGAGAAGGCTAACAAAATCGATCAGGCGAAACAGACTTACGATAAAATTATCAATCAATACTGGGACTCTGCCGAGTACCAGAAAGCACGTAAGCTGAGAGCGCGCCTTGACAGCAACTCCTAGTGATCAATACATAAGATATCAAGGGATAGAATTCTATCCCTTTTTTATTTGAATAATATGGCAGGACCACTCAAATCTGGGAAAGTCCAGACTAGCTCAAAGCTTGGCAAGAAACGTTTCGGCATTGTCGTGGCCGAATGGAACGAAGATATTACCGAAGCTCTTTACGAAGGAGCCGTTGCATCTCTATTGAGCCATGGAATTCCTAAGACGCATATCCTTCGAAAAAATGTACCTGGAAGTTTCGAGCTTTCGCTTGGTGGACTATGGATGGCTGAAAGAAAAGATATTGATGCCGTCATCTGCCTGGGATGCGTTGTCCAGGGAGACACCCCGCACTTTGATTATATCTGCCAGGCAGTAGCATACGGTATTACAGAAGCTGGCCTTAAAACACGCAAGCCCGTCATCTTCGGCGTTATCACCACTTTGGATCGCCAGCAAGCCTTGGATCGGGCCGGCGGGAAGTATGGCAACAAAGGAGAAGAGGCTGCCATTACCGCTATCAAAATGCTCGAATTCTGAGAGTCTGTCCAGTCTCCCTAAGGTCTGCCTTCGGTCTACCCATAGTCTTCACAGTGCTTCCGTCGACTGATCAACCATTGTTCCTGGCAATATTGGCAGTGGCCGGCTAGGCCATTTGTCCGAAACTAAACACCCCTCAGGTTAAGTCGCGAAATAAGAAAGCCGCCCCATAATGAGACGGCTTCTTACAATTACTGGATTGTTCCATTACATATGCTTGACGACTTCCGTCGCAAACTCAGAGCATTTCAGCAGGGTAGCACCATCCATCAGACGGTGGAAATCATATGTTACCCTTTTCGAAGAGATCGCACCTTCAAGGCCTTTCACAATCAGATCAGCAGCTTCCTGCCATCCCATATACTCAAGCATCATCACTCCGGAAAGGATCACTGACCCAGGATTAACTTTGTCCTGACCAGCATATTTCGGTGCAGTTCCATGTGTTGCTTCAAATATCGCGTGGCCAGTAATGTAGTTTACGTTTCCACCTGGCGCGATTCCGATCCCACCAACGATCGCCGCCAGGGCATCAGAGATATAATCACCGTTCAGGTTAAGCGTCGCTACTACAGAGTATTCATCGGGACGAAGAAGAATCTGCTGAAGGAAGGCATCGGCGATCGAATCTTTAATGATAAGCTTGTGGCCATCCTTTTCGATTACCTGCCATGGACCTCCATCGAGATCAACCGCGCCGAATTCATTCTTCGCCAGCGCGTATCCCCAGTCGCGGAATCCACCCTCAGTAAACTTCATGATATTGCCTTTGTGCACCAACGTGACACTCGGCTTCTTGTGTTGTAAAGCAAATTCAATTGCAGAGCGAACCAGACGTTCCGTTCCTTCTTTCGAAACCGGCTTTATGCCAATACCTGATGTCTCAGGGAAACGGATTTTCTTGAAGGCTTTAGGATATGCTTCAGAAAACATCTTCAGGAACTTCTGGTTTTCTTCTGTGCCTGCCTGAAACTCGATACCCGCGTAGATATCTTCTGTGTTTTCACGGAAGATTACCATGTCGGTCTTCTGAGGTTCTTTTACTGGCGATGGCACGCCCTGAAACCAACGGACTGGGCGTACGCAGGCATACAGGTCTAATTCCTGGCGAAGCGCCACATTCAAAGAGCGGATACCACCTCCTACCGGTGTGGTCAGAGGTCCTTTTATTCCAACGAGGTATTCCTTGAACACATTCAGCGTCTCCTCAGGCAACCAGTTCCCAGTCTTATTGAAGGCCTTCTCTCCCGCCAGAACTTCTTTCCAATTGATCTTACGTTTGCCTTTGTAAGCTTTTTCAACTGCCTTATCGAATACGAGCTGGGATGCGGGCCAGATGTCTATACCTGTGCCGTCGCCCTCGATGAAAGGAATAGTAGGACTGTCAGGAACGTTCAATTTGCCATTGCTGATACTGATTTTCTGATCGCTCATTGTGCTGTTTATTTAAAAGGATTTTGTTCTTAGCCGGTGTTTTTCATGCGTCTCCGGTTAAGGGGCGGAAAATTAAAAAATATCGTTCATAATGAGGTTATTTTTGATGCGCTTCGTTATGAAAATGCAAACTATTCAACATGAAATCGATTACTGTCGCTATATCAATTTTTGTCCTTTTTGGTTTTTCCGAGATCACTCCCACCCTGCCTGAGACTATTTGTCTTTCTAAAGAGGAACAACTGCTTTACTCGCTGATAATGGATTATCGGAAGGAGAAGGGACTTCCCCCGATCCCCGTGTCAGCCAAGCTGACAAAGGTGGCAAAAGCTCACGCCGTTGACCTTGTTAATCAATATGACTTCAGCCCTTCAAACAAATGCAACCCGCACACTTGGTCGAAGAAGGGTAAATGGTCAGCCTGCTGCTATACGGCCGACCACAAACAGGCGAAATGCATGTGGGATAAGCCGGCAGAAATCGCTGGCTACACTGGGCATGGATATGAAATCGCTTATTATAGCTCTGCCGGTGCTTCCGCTAAGGAGGGGCTGGATGGGTGGAAAGTAAGTCCCGGCCACAATCCCCTTATAGTCAATTCCGGTATCTGGGAAAAGGTTAAATGGAACGCTATCGGTATTGCCCTCCACGGCGAGTATGGCCTGGTATGGTTTGGCGAGATCGAGGATGACGAACCAATCGCTAATTGTAGTAACCGGGAATAATTTCGGGAATTTTTCCCATTTCAAGACGTACCAACTTCAAGGTAGCCCAATTCCGCCTAATTTGATGGATTATGAAAGTGGCCCGGTAATGGAACCAAAAGAAGAAAATACTGTAACTATGTTCTTCTTCAAATTTTTTTTCCGCCGGATGTCGTTGCAAAAGCAGGTAGCTCTTGTTAGAAGAAAGGGTATAATGCTGGGGAACCGGGTAAAGGAGGGCCGGAAGATATTCATCTATATGATCAATGATCTTTTTGTCGAAGTGGTCTATACACAAGACAATATGGATAACTGCGCTGAATCGCTCACCACAGTCGAGGGGCTCGACAATCTGAATGAGTATCTCGAAAAAGAGTTTAGGGCGAGCTTCTAAGCCTATTTACCCAGAACTTTGAGCATAGTCTCACCAATGTTTGCAGGAGATTCAACGACATTGATTCCACATTCCTCCATCACTTTCATTTTCGCCGCGGCTGTATCTTCAGCACCACCGATAATCGCTCCGGCATGACCCATACGGCGTCCTGCAGGCGCGGTCTGTCCTGCGATGAATCCAACCACTGGTTTCTTGTTTCCGTTCTCTTTGATCCAACGGGCTGCAACAGGCTCATAATTTCCACCGATCTCACCGATCATTACGATTGCATCGGTTTCAGGGTCATTCATCAACAACTCAACGGCATCTTTTGTGGGGGTTCCGATAATCGGATCTCCGCCGATACCAATCGCAGTTGAAATTCCTAATCCCGCCTTTACTATTTGATCCGCTGCCTCATAGGTCAATGTGCCGGACTTAGAGACTATACCAATTCTTCCTTTCTTGAACACAAACCCAGGCATGATTCCCACTTTCGCTTCTCCCGGAGTGATAACACCAGGGCAGTTAGGTCCGATGAGGGTAGCGCCTCTTTCCTTAATGTATTTCTTTGCGGTCATCATGTCTTTCACCGGAATACCTTCGGTGATAGCGACAATGACTTTGATTCCGGCATCTGCAGATTCCATTATGGCATCCGCAGCGAATGCAGGAGGAACAAAAATGATTGACACATCCGCGCCGGTTTTCTCCACCGCTTCCTTCACGGAATTAAAGACTGGTCGTCCCAAGTGCTCACTTCCACCCTTACCCGGCGTAACACCACCTACGACATTCGTACCATATTCGATCATCTGTCCAGCGTGGAAAGTTCCTTCCGATCCGGTGAATCCCTGAACGATAACACGGGAGTTCTTATTAACCAGTACACTCATGAGTCAATTTTTTAAGATGCACAAAAATAGAACAATAATGTTTTCAGCCAAATGCCTGAAAAATAACAAAGCCGCCCAGTCACTGAGCGGCTTCGTTCATGATTTGCCAGGTCTTACTTCTTCTTTTTGATTCCAGTTCTGAGAAGGAAGTTATTAAATTCATCTTTGTACAAGTCCACATCGGGGGCAAGCCTGATGGCTTCCGCATACTGAGTTGCCGCATCTATGTACAGCTTATTTTCTTCGAAGAAGGCTGCCAGAATATATTTGTTGAGAGCTATTGGCTCAGACGTCTGCGCCGACAATTCCTTAAGCAATTTCTCAACGTGAGCTCTGTCCGGCTTCGACAGACGTTTCAAAGCCAAACGGGCTGATCGTTTTCCATCAGCTTTAGAAATTACCTCCACCAGAATGTTGTCCTCACTATCGAACTCACGTCCGTCCAGATCAATGGTCACGCTGTTCTCAGCTGTCTGAATAATTTTCAACTCATCTTCAAATAGTGATTGAAAGCTGACAACAAATGGTCCTTTCAAACCTTCGCTATCCCATGTGATGGTTTGCCTTGAATTGAAAAATACAGCTTGCTCAGAAGGGACGGGTAAATTAACATGCAGATCTGCAGCTTCCTTGCCTCTGTCCACGGCTCCGGTAGCACCAATGTTGTTTCCCTTCTGGCTGTTCGAACTCAGAATAAAATCAGTGTACTTGGTCACAACGCTCGAACCACTTGGCATCTGCTTCACGAGGTCGGCAACCTTATATGTTTTTGCCTCCTTTAATTCCAGCGGCTTACCAGACGCATGCACGAGGCCCACATAAGAGTTTGCCCCGATTTTGATCTCATCCTTTTCGGTAATGGCGACACCCACTTTCACAGACTGCCATCCACCCGTGGTCTTTACTTCATTCTTACCCTTGTTGACGAGGACTTTAAAAGCATAGCTCTGCGCACTGACGGAAGCGCTGAGAAAAACGAACAGAAGAATTGAGAGGATCTTTTTCATAGACTGCAATAATAAGCGATAATACGAAATAGGAAAGAAAATGGTTAAGACAAAAAAGCCGCTCATGGCGGCTTTGATGTCTATTGAATCTTCTTGATGTCGTGACGGTGCAGGAATTCGTCAAAGGCTTCCTGATAAGCAGGAACATCCGGTGCAAGCTTTATGGCTTCCTCGTATGCTGTGATCGCGTCGATCAACAACTTGTTCTCTTCGTAAAAGCCGGCAAGGATGATCTTGTTCAATGCTGTAGGTTCGCTGATCTCATTCAGGATCTGATCAAGAGATTTTTTTACGTTGTCGTGATCAGAGGATGAGAGCTTCTTGATCAAATGAGTTCTGCTTTTCGCGGTCTTGTCAGTCTTGGATGTTACCTCAACAATGATCGCCGTTTCTTTGGCCACCTTTGGATCGGCAAGGTCCACCTTGAAACTTGTCTCAGGCGTTTCATAACTCGCGACCACATCATCGAACATATTTTTGATCGTCACCTTATATGGGCCGGGAGCTTCGGTTCCATCCCAGCTTACAATGGCAGAGTTGTTGAAAATCGCGGAATGCTGATTCGCAGGAAGAATAACATTGATATCTGACTTCTCACCTCGGTCCACAGCCCCCGTAGCGCTAAGACGGTTTTTCTTTGCTTCTGCAGAGTTACTGCTTAGAATAAAATCAGTGTACTTGGTGATCACGCTGGATCCACCTTTTATGTTGTTTATGAGATCGCTTACTTTATAAACCTTAGGTTCTTTAAGCTCAAGGGGCTTTCCTGTCTGATGCACCAGTCCGAGATAAGCATTGCTTGCGAGCTTAATTTCGTCTTCCTTTTGCAGGGAGACGCCGGTCTTGATCGGAAGCCACGCGTCTCCGCTCTTCACTTCGTTGTGTCCTTTATTGGCGAGAACCTTAAAAGCATAATCCTGGGCTTTCGCAGAAAACGCGACCAAAGCCAGCAAAACCGCGAGAAAGGGATGTTTTAGACTTTTCATAGATCAAAGCTAGACAGTTTATTCAAAGTATTTAAGACGTTAATACGCTATCGACATTCTTAGTAAGCCCCAGGCGGGCACGAATTTTAGAAAAAATAACCCTGAACACGTGATTGTATATCTCGAACACGTCCCCAACCAGCGCAACCGCCGCAAGGGTAATGGTTATGTTCAGTTTGAAATCAAACTTATGAAAAATCATCACCATCAGGAAAGAGTAGGCCACTAATTGTATGATCTGCAGTGTCTTGGTTATTCCATCATACCAGATTGGAAGCTTGCTGTCGATGAGCGAAAAAAGTGCCACGTTTAAAAGGCAGACAATAAAAGCAAGCAGGTATTCTTGCCACTCCGCCATTTCCTCCACGAAATCCTCATTCAGGATCATTGAAACTATGTTGGCATGAACAACGACCCCGAACATATCCGGGTTGGCCTTTCCGGCCAGTTTCTTATTCAGAGGTGTATAGAATTTATCGCTCCAGGAGGGGTCACCCAGTTGCTGGCCCAGATACCCGAAGATTACGATTTTATCCTTGATCATTTCCGGGACGAAATTCTCATAAAAGACATCTTCCACGTCAAGGGTATAAAACATCTGCGGATAGTTCGTTGTGTGAAATAAATCCACGATGTTCCCACGATAGTTGATGACCTCGGTGAAGTTATCTCGCGTCAGGAATCGATTGGTCTTCGCTGAGTCGTATACCTTCGCCATTTGTACAGCAAAGGCATATAATTCCTGGTTCCTGTACTTCCACGTTGGATAAAATGATCTGCACGTTTTGACATCATCCTGAAAAGCAGCATCGGTTTCCAGGTTGGCAAAACCCTGCGCAAGTGCATAGTCACTGAAGATGGCGTCCGAAACTCGCACGGAATCCGCCACATCAAAGTATCCCTTGTCAACTAAACTATCACTCTGAAACAGCTTTGTCACGAGCACGACGTTCCCGGCCTGACGGATGGCGTTACTGAACATCAGATTCCCGAGGGTATCCTTAAGTGCCGGGCAATTGACCGTATCTCTCAATCCCGTGCGGCAATCGAAGAATGAATCGATTCCAATCACCTTGGGTTTATGTTTGCTTATGATCTCAATTTGCTGGGCAATTCCTCTTCTCGACAGATTTCCGATATTCACTACAACGATGGTTGTATCAACATTGGGATCATCTCTAAGGCTTCTGAATACATAATCGGTAATTTCCACATCCTCCAGGGCCTGGCCTACAGAGTCGAATGCATTGAAAGCATTTAATTCTGTGAGGCGATAGATACCGAACATAAATAAGAACACCAGCACGGTGGCCAGGAGGCATTCAAACCAGAATTTTCTCATTTGGGAAAGGGGATGTATCCAGTAAATTTAGAAAAATTTAACCGATCCTCTATCAGTCTTGAAACAACACCTTAAAGGCCGGAGAAACTCCGCGTACTACATCGAGGGAATATTACGCGGCGATCGCGTCGTCCTCGCCCAGGCCATCACCATCGCGGAGAGTGATCTGCATTCCGATCAGGCTATCGCCTCTGAGATCATGGATGCAGTCGTGAAGAAAAGTGGAAACTCGATCCGCATCGGCATCACCGGGTCACCAGGTGTGGGCAAGAGTACTTTCATTGAAGCCTTTGGTGGATTCCTCGCTTCCGCTGAAAATAAAGTCGCTGTTCTGACTATAGATCCAAGCAGTCAGAGAACCGGGGGAAGCATACTCGGTGACAAGACAAGGATGCCCGAGCTGGCAGTGAATCCCCATGCATTTATCCGGCCATCAAGTTCGCGAAGCTCTCTCGGAGGTGTCGCCGCCAAAACCCGCGAAGCAATGCTCCTGTGTGAAGCCGCGGGTTTCAAAACAATATTGGTGGAAACAGTGGGTGTCGGGCAATCAGAAGTCGCCGTGAAAAATATGACGGACTTCTTTCTTCTTTTGATGCTCCCAGGTTCAGGCGATGAACTCCAGGGAATCAAAAAGGGAATTATGGAAATGGCGGACCTTGTGGTAATCACGAAAGCCGATGGTAATAACCTCGCGAGCGCAAAAAGATCGCAGGCTGAATTTCTTCATGCGATCAACACCTTGTATACACATCTTCCGGGATGGACGCCAAAAGTACTCACCTGTTCCTCCACGAATCTTATTGGTTTGGATGAAATTAATAAAGCTGTCCTTGATTTCGTCGAACAGAAAAAATCATCAGGTGAATTCTCAAGCGGACGTTCTGCACAACGGGTGGCCCACATGTACGATGCCGTTAACCAGATTCTCCGTGATCTTATTTTAAAAATGCCTCAAGGACAGGAGTCCATTTCAATGCTGGAGAAGGCTGTCGCGAATAGTGAAATCTCTCCTACTGAAGCAGCCAAAAGAATGATCGCAGTGCTTATTGATAATGCAAGCCGGAAATAATCCTGAAGATGACTCAGCTGGGTTTGTCTGCTTGTTTCTTTCGGAAACCATACGGACAATGTCTGCAGCCACTCCGACAACAATAGCCTCTTTTCAGGTGATAGGCCTCTGTAAAAACGATTAGTCCGTTTTCCATATAAAAGTACTTCTCCGGTTTTTCCTTCCCTGATTCCATGCCTTGACTGACTGTAACTTAAACCAAACGTAATATAAGTTGATTTCTTAGTAAACTTGCCAGATGATCCGCGTTGCACTATCATATGTTTTTGTCCTCGGTCTCATCACCTTATGCTGCTCATGCAACGGTGGTAAAAAGTCAAAGGGAGCCAGCCTGCCTGATGAAATTCAACTTAAATATGCGCGTGGTTTTTCGATCAAGAAGGATTCGATCTATACATGGATAGAAGTAAAACATCCCTTTCAAAATGCGGAAGAAGGTTTTGTGTACCTCCTTGTACCAAGGGGGGCTTCCATCCCATCACACGACAAAAGCGTACGTGTGATCAGCATTCCTGTCCAATCGATTGCCTGTACCTCTACCACACACATTCCACTCCTCGACTATCTGAACGAAACAGAAAGTCTTCGTGGCTTTACAACGCTGGATTATATCAGCTCCCCTCGGGCGAGGAAACGCATTGACGAGGGAAAAGTCCAGGAGCTCGGGGTGGACAAAGGAATAAACATCGAGGCGCTTATTGCCATAAAGCCGGATTTGCTGATGGGGTATTCCATGACTTCAGAATATGGTCAGTTCCGGAAGATTGAAGAGCTCGGCGTTCCCGTCGTTATCAATGCTGAATATCTGGAAACGCATCCTTTGGGAAGAGCAGAATGGATCAAGTTCATGGCAGAATTCTTTGACAAATCCGGAATGGCCGATTCAGTATTTCTGGAGATTGAGAAGCGATATCTTGAAGTCCGCGACATCGCCTCCGGGGATCCATTGAAGCCCTCTGTACTAACTGGTATTATGTATGGCGATGCATGGTTTGTGCCCGGCGGAAAAAACTACGCTGCAGAAATTCTCGACGATGCGTCGTTGCAATATCCATGGACCGATGATCCTTCACATGGTTTTCTCGAGCTGGGATTTGAATCAGTATTATCGAAGGCCCATGACTGTAACTACTGGATTGGCGTCGGGCCATTCAAATCGTTAGCTGAAATGCAAGCCTCTGATCATCGATATTCGATGTTCGATGCCTTCAAGAACAAGAATGTTTTCGCTTACGATGCGCGGCAGGGAGCCAAGGGTGGAAATGAATATCTTGAACTGGGATACCTGCGACCAGACATTATTCTCGCAGACCTTGTAAA
This sequence comes from Bacteroidota bacterium, assembly GCA_023431285.1. Lineage (GTDB taxonomy): Bacteria > Bacteroidota > Bacteroidia > Cytophagales > Cyclobacteriaceae > Ohtaekwangia. The sequence continues at coordinate 2,261 of JAEYXN010000143.1, read as the reverse complement.
GATTACTCATCCGGAATTGCTCCCGGACCACAAGCTATACTTTCATCGAAGGCTCAACTAGTTTTTCTTAAGATCGTCGCTGGTCTTGAAGGTCCATATGATAGCTTCCAGCTCGCGGAGCATTTCGCGTTTATCTTTCCCCGGATTATAGGCGAATCCTTCAAGGTAGTAAATAAGTCCTCGCCCCTGATCGATCACCGCGTAACTCAAAAACGGGCCACCCATCGTTTGATTGTTTGTCCTCCACAAACCGCGAAGCTCAATTGAAAAGTGATCGTTAAATCGGATTTGACGCGCCTGCACTGCGGCCTCTCTCAATTCCGTCACTAGAAATGTGTTTGGCTTCTCAGGATCTTCAAAAACATATTTCTTTAAGGTCTCATCACGCCATTCGATCAATGAGTCAGGCAGTAGCTGGTATTCGGAGACGTAGGGTTTCCATGTCAACCAGACATCGCGGTCGGTGTTTGGCCCTATTTGCCGAAACCAGACAAAGTCCTTTGTTTTCTCTGCCAGCTTATATGACAATGGGACGCGCATGTCACACTGCATTTCACGCACCAGGAATGAGCTGGTACCTGCAGAGGCCCGAGGGAGCTCCTGGACAAGGCGCTGACGTTCGATCTTATTGAAGTAGTCAATGATATTCTGTTTCTGACGTTGCAGATATGGAATGAGTTCAGCCTCCGTATTTCCAAACAGGTACATCACTTCCTGATTTTTCGCAAACTCATTCTCCCGTGTGGACAGGTGAAAGGATGTGTCAGCTTTAATCTTATTGATCGTGTTCTCCGTGAATTTATTTCTCAGCATAATTGACCCGGAAGTTTTCTGGTCCAGGGTAAAAACATAAACTACATTCCGCATCTGGTGCAGCAATGTTTTCCTTACTGGATGGAGATAAACGATGTTGAACGTCGGCTCGCTTTGAGGTAGTCCCGGAACAGGCGCGGCAAAAACCCTGCGTACCTCCTTACCCAACGCACCCTTCCATTGAAGAGAATCCATGACAACGAGAATGTCGCCAGGCTTTCCGCTGGACTTGGGGAAATAATCCGGATTCGAATTCCCGGAGCACGCTGCGAGAAACGCAGATATAACAATGACTCCTATGACTGTAAACTTCATTGAGTAGATTTTATGCTGCTATAATGCAGGATGACATTCAAGGTCACTAACATTGTGCCCGCGATGCTACCGGCAAGCTTGCCTGTGAACCAATTGCAATAATAGGGAAAGAGCGGGCGAATTAAATGCCGATGATCAACTTTTGCCCGGCGTGGATCTTATTGTCGTTTAGTTTGTTCAGGGTCTTGATCTTTTCGATCGTGAGTCCTTCAAACTTGCGGGATATTGTCCAAAGAGTGTCCCCTGGCTGAACAGTATAGGTTGTTGATCCATTGAGCGGCTGCGGAGTCTTTACCGTCGTCTTGGCAATAGCCGTCGGCGCGCTACCTTTCTGATAGATCGTCAGGCGCTGTCCAACATTAATCCGGGTAGTCCGAAGGTTGTTCCACTTCTTGATTTGTTCAACGGAGACTTTGTGTCGCATGGCAATCGACCCAAGCACATCACCACTCTTCACTTTGTAAACAATCTTACCGTTACCATAGGTTTCTACATTGTTCTTGGCAAGCAACTCTATTTGCTGGCGTCCCACTTTTGATGCGGAGTCAAGAATGGCATATCGGTCGAAGGCAAGGCGTTCCTTTGCTTCTACCGGCACGCGGATACTATAATCTTTTCCGGTCTGCGGCAACGCTCCGTGCAGGATTGACGGATTGAGTTTATGGAGATCTTCAAGGCAAGTTCCCGTAAGAGATGCAAATGTTTCGAAGTTCAAAAACTTATTAACGCGGACGGTATCTGAATCAACAAGCATCTCCTGCCCTTCATCAAAGAAATTATGCTCGTGCAAATGGTTCATTGTATAAATCATCGCGACGAACTGCGGAACATAAGCCCGCGTTTCTCTCGGAAGCTGAGGGTAGATCTCCCAGAAAGTATCTTTATAACCTGATTTACGAATTGCCTTCTTCACATTTCCGGGGCCAGTATTGTACGCGGCGAGAGCGAGCTCCCAATCCTTGAACATGTTGTAGAGATCGCGAAGATACCTGCACGCAGCATCAGTCGATTTGTCCGGATCCATGCGCTCGTCAATATACCAGTTGTTCGACAGTCCATAGTATTTACCTGTCGCCGACATGAATTGCCACAGGCCGACGGCGCGAGCGCGGGAAACGGCGCGTGGGTTTAGG
>JAEYXN010000136.1 GCA_023431285.1 Bacteroidota bacterium | reverse complement strand
AAGAACGTTGGATCCTTGCCACGCATATGCAAAACTATTGGGAGCGGTTAAGCACGCTCACCTTATCACCTTCCGAGATTCGCCGTACCGGATTTCCTCTCACGCCCGAGCTCGTGGATCGCGAGGTACTGATTGCCAACGGTACCATTATGTGCACGAACTATGCAATTGACCATGGCATCGCGATGAATATTGCGGGAGGGACACATCATGCCTTTACCAACAGAGGAGAAGGGTTTTGCCTTCTTAATGATCAGGCCATCGCAGCGAATTATCTCCTCGCAACGGGAATCTCTAAGAAAATATTGATTGTGGATCTTGATGTCCACCAGGGCAACGGTACCGCAGAGATATTCAGAAATGAATCACGCGTGTTCACCTTCAGCATGCACGGTTCGAATAATTATCCCCTCGTCAAAGAACAATCAGATCTGGATGTCCCTTTGCCTGATGGCACTGATGACACGCTTTATCTGAGTACGCTTGACAGAAATCTCAAACATCTCATGGATTTAGTTCAACCCGACTTCATGTTTTATCAAAGCGGAGTTGACATACTCGCCACTGACAAACTGGGTAAACTTTCTGTAACCAGGGATGGCTGTCGTGAGCGCGACAGAATGGTGCTCACTATGGCGAAGACGAACAAGGTGCCCGTTGTAGTATGTATGGGCGGAGGATATTCGGAGAACTTCAGAGATATTGTGGAGGGGCATGCGAACACATACCGTCTGGCACAGGATATCTTTTTCTGAATGGACTCAATGTTGGTCTGCAATCGAATAATATATATCTTTCTCGGAAACATTAATTGGAATATGGCCCAGACTGCTGTCAATAAGGAAGAAAAAAAGACACTTTGGTTTGTGATCAGCGCGTCCTCTGTAGGAACGTTGATCGAATGGTATGACTTCTACATTTTCGGTAGCCTGGCCGTGATTTTATCGGAACAGTTTTTTCCGGGGACCAATCCCACCGCGGCATTTCTTTCAACGCTTGCCACATTTGCGGCGGGCTTTATCGTAAGACCATTTGGAGCAATAGTTTTTGGCAGACTGGGAGATATTGTGGGAAGGAAGTACACTTTCCTTGTTACGCTTGTGCTGATGGGAGGGTCTACTTTTGCCATCGGGCTTATTCCGGGGTATCAGACTATTGGAATGGCGGCGCCGATCATCGTGCTTATCCTGCGGCTGCTTCAGGGATTGGCCCTCGGAGGAGAATATGGCGGAGCAGCGACATATGTGGCGGAGCATGCTCCTGCCGCGAAGCGAGGTTTCTATACAAGTTTCATTCAGACTACAGCTTCATTGGGTTTGTTTGTTTCCATTGGGGTGATCCTGGCGGTGCGGTACTATATAGGAGTGGAGGAATTTAATGAGTGGGGATGGAGAATTCCTTTCCTTTTGTCGTCACTTCTGGTGGGCGTATCCATTTTCATACGCCTTAGAATGAAGGAGTCTCCGATGTTTGCCAAACTCAAGTCAGAAGGGAAGATTTCAGCAAACCCTATTAAAGAATCATTCGGGAAGAAGGAAAACCTTCGGATGGTTTTGATCGCATTGTTTGGTGCGACTGCAGGGCAGGGAGTAGTGTGGTACACAGGTCAGTTTTATGCCATGACGTTCATGGAGAAGACATGTTCCCTCGACTTTGTTCAAACCAGGAACATCATCGCGATCGCTTTGCTGATAGGCACTCCGTTGTTTATTTACTTCGGATGGCTTTCTGATCGTTTCGGGCGAAAACTGATTATGATGCTGGGGATGGCGCTGGCCGTGGTGTTATATCGGCCCATCTATATGCACATGTATTCTATTGCCGATCTGGAACAGAAGAAGTTGGTTTCCGAGAAAGTCGTCAGCGAAGGTCCTGCCTCGGCTAATCCGGACGCGACGGTGAAAATTACAGAACAAGTCTTTGACGATGGTACTGTCGCGCTTCACACCGTCACCAGGACAGTATCCTCCTCTGGAGAGGTACATGAAGACAAGAAGAAGGAGGTACGCCTTGAAGGATCCATGCTCCAGGGAATGATCGGGATGGTTCTCATTCAGGTGGTCCTTGTGACAATGGTATACGGTCCCATCGCCGCGTTCCTCGTGGAGATATTCCCGACACGGATCCGCTATACGTCAATGTCACTTCCTTACCATATTGGAAACGGTGTATTCGGCGGACTTACGCCGTTCATCGCCACTTATCTCTATGAAGCCAGTAAATCAGAGTCACGGCCCGATGGAGACCCATTCGCTGGTCTTTGGTACCCCATCGTTATCGCTGCTATCACAGTGGTGATAGGAATGTTCTTTCTCAGCAACCGTAAAAAAGCCGATGTGCTTGATGACCATTAGCCAATGCCTTTTACGCCAGCGCATACCGCAGTAGTATTACCGTTCCTTCGATGGCGTCATCTTTCAGCAACGGGCCTCGTAGTAGGGAGTGTAGCTCCTGATTTCGAGTATTTCCTGAAGTTCAGCGTGGATGGTATTCACGGACACACATGGGCCGGCCTCGTGTATTATGATCTTCCGTTAACCGCTGTACTTTCGTTATTGTTTCATCATCTGGCAGCACGGAACCTTATTCTGAGTATGCCACCCTTTATTCAGTCGAGATTCATCGATGTGCTGGATACTCCATTTCTAACGATCCTAAAGACTAAGCCGATCACTTTCATCGTTTCAGCTTTGATAGGCTCAGCGAGTCATATTCTGTGGGACGCGTTTACCCATGGGAACGGATTCTTTGTCGGATACTTTTCATTTTACGATGATGCGTTTGTTCCTTTCGACGGCGTGAATTATCCACTCTGGTATGCCCTTCAATATATCAGCACCTTCGTCGGATTGGCCATTGTCGTCGTGTACCTCATTGCAAAAAAAGGGCGGCCCGCCCTTACCTCCGGCAAACTTTCCTACTGGATAGTATTAATTGCCATCACTCTCATTGCAATGGCAATCCGTTTCCAGATCCGATCTTCTGACATGAACCTCGGGAATGTGGTCGTTTCTGCAATCAGTGGTCTCTGTCTTGGATTGCTGTTTTGCGGGGCGATTCCTTTCTGGAAAAACCTCAAAGCAAAAGGTCAACCCTAGGTTTTGTATATTTCCGCATGGCCAAGAGGTCTTCACAATGGGTAACGGTTGGGAAACGACATCTCGAATTGTCGAACCTTGAGAAGGTATTGTTCCCGGATGACGGCATTGTCAAAGCGGAGGTGATCGAATATTATCTCCGGATAGCGCCTACGTTGCTCAATTATGTAAAAGGTCGCGCAATGACGCTGATCCGATTTCCGGATGGCATCAATGGTGAAAGCTTCTATCAAAAGAACAAACCGCAGGGTACACCCGACTGGATTGAGTTCGTAACGCTCGGAAAGGAAAAGAAAGACTACATCGTGGCAACGGAGCCCGCGCTGCTGGTGTGGCTTGCCAATCTGGCGTCCCTCGAGTTACATCAGCTTCATGCTCGCAAGCCTACGTTCGACTTCCCTGACTACATGGTCTTCGACCTTGACCCTCCGGAAGGATACGACTTCAAAAAGATAGTCCCCATCGCTTTTGACCTCAAAGAGCATATCGAAAGCTTTGGCTATACCACTTTCGTGAAGACCACGGGAGGTAAAGGCATTCATATCTGTTGCCCTGTGGAGGCGCGGTGGGATTTTCATAAAGTATTCGAAGCTGCAGAAGATATCGCGAAACCCTTTGTTGAAAAAAACAACTCGACTGTCACCCTGCATATCAAGAAGGATGCAAGAAAGGGAAGAGTACTTGTGGACATTTATCGCATACGCTCCGGGCAGAGCATCGTTTCACCTTACAGCATCCGCGGAAGGAAGGGGGCACCCGTGTCAATGCCCATCACGTGGGATGAGCTGCGTGAATTGAAGTCTCCTATGGAGTTTAATATTACCAACGCTGTCGAAAAGGTAGTCCGGGACGGCGATGCGTGGGAAGGATTCGATGCATATGCAGTCCCTTTGCACACGCAGGCCCAATCCTCAGGGAAGAAGCCAAAGAAGCTTCCTCTCAATCCAAAGCACAAGACACCGGAGCAACTCCAGGTCTATGCGAAGAAACGCGATTTTGATAAAACCCCTGAGCCGGCAGCGAAGCTCCCTGACGTCAGCGGGAACAGTTTTGTCGTACACCGTCACCATGCCTCAAGACTTCATTACGATCTTCGTCTCGAGCAGGATGGCGTCCTGAAGTCATGGGCTGTTCCAAAAGGACTGCCTCCGCATCCTGGTGTGAAACGTCTTGCTGTGCAGACGGAAGATCACCCGATGGAGTATCTGACTTTCGATGGCAAAATCCCCAAAGGACAATATGGCGCCGGGGAGATGTGGGTTTATGCTACCGGAAAATATCAAAGGACTAAGGAAAAGAAGGACGGGTTCTATTTTCGTCTGAACAGCAAGGAGATCACGGGAGAGTACAGGATCCATCATACCAAGGAGAAAGAGTGGCTTTTTGAAAGAGTGGATCAGCCTCAGGTGAATTATCTGCAAGACATTGTGGAGCCTATGCTATCCGCGACCGCTGATCGACCGCCGAGGGATGCTAACTATGTCTACGAAATAAAATGGGATGGTATTCGCGCACTCATCGCGCTGGAGGATGGCAAGATCCGGATCCGCACCCGGAATCATAATGATGTGACGAAACAGTTTCCGGAGTTACTCGACGGTGAGAAGTCCTTTCGCGCTACCAACGCGTTGTTTGATGCCGAGATTGTTTGTCTTGACAAGGAAGGAAAACCTGTTTTTAAGAATGTCATCACACGCCTGATGACCTCTGGGGAAACCAATATCCAGAAGCTGGCCAAAACATATGGTGTGCACTGTTATGTTTTTGATTGCCTTTATCTGGATGGGCGCTCGTTGATCCATGAGCCGCTCATGAAGAGAAAGGAGTGGCTCGCAGATGTGATCAGAGACGATACTCCCTATCGCCTTAGTGATTCCATTGAAGATGGTGAAGCGTTGTTTGAAGCTGCGCGCGGCCACGAATTGGAAGGCATCATCGCGAAACAACGTGATAGCAAGTATCTTCCGGGGAAAAGAAGTGATTGTTGGCTGAAGATAAAAGTTCGTCAATCGAGAGAGGTATTTATCGTGGGATACACGAAAGGAAAAGGGGATCGTGGAAAAACTTTTGGGGCGCTGCAGATTGCGGAGAAGGAGGGAGACACATTTTATTACAGGGGGAAAGTGGGTACCGGCTTCGACGACGCGACGATGAAGGAAATTCTAAAAGAACTGAACAAGGTGCCAGAAGGGAAGAACCCCTTTCCGAAGGGAAAAGTCGTTGATGAAAAGATCTCCACGTTCCTGGAGCCGAAGGTCATTGCTGAGGTCAGTTTTTCACGCCTCACACCCGATAAGATTTTTCGGGAGCCGGTCTTCATCCGCCTTCGTCCGGATATGACGATAACCTGAGATAGGGAAAGATAAACTCTATTCGCACACCGCTTTCTTCAATCGTTCGTCGACTTTTTGTCCAAGGCGTTCTGCCATCGCCAAATCGCTGCAAGCTTCAGTTCTCTGTTTCATTTTCTCCCGCGCAACGGCCCTGTTATAATAGGCCGCAGCATAATCGGGAGCGAAGGTAAGCGCCGCAGAGTAATCCTCTACTGCTTCGGCCGGCTTGCCAATTTTATTCAGCACATTGCCGCGGTTCAGCCACGCTTTTGCGAAATCTTCCTGCAGGTCAATTGCCTTGCTGTAGTCGGAATAAGCTTCAGCATTTTTGTTCAGCCTTTCATAGACGTATCCACGATTCAGCCAAAGGTCGGGATCGTCTGGTTTAAGCCTAAGCGCCGAGTTGTAGTCTCTCAAAGCTGAATTGTAGTCGCCCTGCTCGATAAACTGAAATGCACGCTCTACATAAGCATACACGCTCGTGCTGTCACTTTCGATGGCCCGGTCCAGATAGCCAAGCCGTTGTTCTGCAGTTTGATTTCGACCAGTTCCGAGCGCTGATAAAGCAACGGTGTGACCGGGGTTGATGGCGAGGGCCTTCCTGAAGTCCTCCATAGCATTTGGGTCATTCATCTTCGAAAGCAGTAGGGCGCGGTTGACATAATAGTCCGCTTCAGTGGGTCTCCTGGAGATGGCTGCGTCAAACCATTGTCTTGCTTTAGGATAGTTTTTCAGCTCCGTCTCACACAGGCCGAGATGATTGTAGACCATGGGATGAACATCGCTTTGCGCCGTTGTGATTTGCATAGTCCCGGTAGAAGAGGCGGACTTCTGGAAGTAGATAGTGTTTGTTTCGCCGGGCTCCAATTCCAGGAGGCGCAGGTAGTCGGCTGTGGCCTCGGTAAATCTTTTTAGCTTGAAGAGTGTGTGGGCCCGCCCGAGTCTTGCGTCAAAGTTGAGGGCGTCCAGCTCAAGGCTGACACTGTAGTCGGTGAGCGCGCCGCGGAGATCATTTTGTTGAGTTCTTACGGCAGCCCTTCCGTTGTAGGCGTCGACATGTGAGGGCGATTCATTGATGATCCCGGAGTAGATCGTTTCGGCAGTCTGAAGATCGCCAGACAGGTAAGCGCTTTGTGCCTTCTCAATCCTTATCGCGACCGATGGCGTCTGGGCTGCGGTAACGCCGGCAATGAGGATCAGGATTATTGATGAAAACCATTTGGGCATAGAGTCAAAGAGTATTTAGGTTGTCAACGCTTTCGGAAGACGTTTTGTGCGAGTGACCCTCACTTTTCTAAAGAACTCACTATCAGGCACCATATTTTGAGATCAGGACCTTATCAGCCTCAA
>JAEYXN010000028.1 GCA_023431285.1 Bacteroidota bacterium | reverse complement strand
GTTAATTGCTACCTGTTACTTGCTACCTGTTACTTGCTACCTGTTACTTGCTACCTGTTACTTGCTACTTGTTACCTGCTACTTGTTACCTGCTACTTGCTACCTGCTACCTGCTACTACCTCCCCACCGCCGTGTCGTCCCCCCGCGGATCCGCTCCACCTTCCAGCTTCCCGTCTTGTCGCACAAGGATCGCATCCACGCTTCCAATGCCGTCACGCCGGACTATCTTGTGCCCCATTTTCTCAAGCTTCTCACGGTCCTTCTCAGGCATTGCATCGCTTTCCATCATGATCATGTCCGGCATCCATTGGCTGTGCACGCGGGGCGCACCAACTGCCTGTTGCATGTTCATGCCGAAGTCAATAACATTCACGATGGTTTGAAATACAGAAGTGATGATCGTGGTACCACCAGGAGTTCCTACGACCATGTACAGCTTGCCATTCTTCTCTACGATCGTCGGCGTCATGGAGCTGAGCATTCTTTTGTTAGGAAGGATCTTGTTGGCCTCTCCGCCAATTGCGCCGTACATGTTGGCGTATCCGGGCTTCACGCTGAAGTCATCCATCTCATTGTTGAGAATGAAACCGGACCCTGCTACCACCACTTTGCTTCCATAGGAATCATTCAACGTCGTAGTAACCGCTACTGCATTGCCTTTGCCATCAACAATGGAAAGGTGAGTAGTCTGATCCGACTCGAACGATGCAATGTGGCCTTCTTTAACGGACTGGCTGGGCGTCGCTGCATCGGGATTAAAATCCGACATCCGTTGACTGATGTATTGGTCGTCGATGAGATGGGCTACGGGGACGTTGAAGAAGTCCGGGTCTCCCAGATAAGTTGCGCGGTCAGCATAGACCCTCCGTTGTGCTTCTGTGAACAGATGGATAGTCTTCACCGAGTTGTGACCCCATTCCGACACAGGGAAAGGTTCGATGCTTTTGAGAAGCTGCACCAATGCAATCCCTCCGCTGGAAGGAGGAGGCATGGAAATGATTCCGAAATCTTTGTATTGTCCGCGGACAGGCTCGCGCCAGATCGCCTTGTAATTTATCAGGTCGGCATGTGAGATGATCCCGTTGCCGCGTTTCATTTCGGCCACGATGTCGTCGGCAGTCTTGCCTTCATAGAACCCTGCGAGCCCGTTGTCGCGAATACGTTCGAGGGTGGCGGCAAGATCCTGTTGTATTAATGTATCACCTTTCGCCCATGAAGCGCGTATAAAGTGAGAAGGTTGGATTGAATTATTGGTTCTTAGTTCCTGCTGGATTGAGTTGAGCCCTTCCGCTTCCATCGCAGTGAGTTGCACTCCTTTCGAGGCGAGCGCAATCGCCGGCTGAATCAGCTCCTTCCAGGGAAGAGAACCGAACTTCTGGTGCGCTTCCCACAGTCCGGCAACCGTTCCGGGAACACCACTGGCGAGGGGTGTCGATTCGCTGAGGCCGGGTACCACCTGTTCCAGTTCGTCAAGATACATGTTAGTCGTTGCGGTCCCTGGAGCTTTTTCCCGATAGTCGAGGGTCGCGACCTCCCCGGAAGCCTGACGAAGGATCATAAAACCACCTCCACCTATATTCCCTGCCGCGGGGTGGACGACCGCGAGGGCAAATTGTACGGCGATACTGGCATCCACCGCGTTCCCGCCACGTTCAAGAATATCGAGCCCTACCCTGGAGGCAATCGGATGCGCTGAAACCACCATCGCGGACTCCGCGACCACAAGAGGTTTCTTTGCATGCTTCGGAACAACAGTACAGGCGGCTAAGGTTACGGCAAGTAAAAGTGCATAAAGACGATTCATCTTCCACCGGGTTGATTATATGCTGATAAAAGTATTAATTCCGATCCTAAAGAAAGTTAACCGGGGGAAGGATTCTACCAACGGTAATCACAAACCGATCTGTCAATGAGCTTACGTAAAGAAAAAGCAGCGAGGCTTAAGCTGCAGGTCCTTGACCATACTCTTAAATTGATCGGTAAAAAATCGTTTGATGACCTCTACGTAGACGACATCTGTGATAAGGTAAAAATCTCTAAGGTTACGCTGTTCAAGTATTTTCCACAGAAGGAGGATATCCTGCTTTATTATTTCCGGATCTGGTCGTTGAACCGGAGTGTTGAGTTCAGCCAGAAGCCGAAGGAGGGTCTTCAGGGGATCTATTATCTGACTGACAAGCTGAGCGAGGAATTCGAAGAGCGCCCGGGTTTTATCCTGAGCCTTGTGGGGTATTTGTCGGATTCCAGACGACCTCCAAAGCCATTTCCGGTTAAACCGGAAGAGAAGAAGCTTCTTTTTCCGGAAGTTGGGAATGTCACCTCAATAGATATCCTTTCATTTGATCAGATGGTCGAGAAATTTGTGCTTGAGGCTATTCTGAAGAAGGAGATCACAAAGAATACTTCTACCAGGGACATTGCTAATCTGATGACCTCAATCATCTATGGTGGGATTATTTCGGCCCATCTTCATCAGATCACTCAGGTCCGGCAATCCTTCCGCAGGAACCTCGATCTCGCCTTGAAGGGCCTTCAGTAAAGCTTAGTTCTTCATTTTTACCATTTTTACCCTCTTCACCTTCTTGTCGTTCTTTCGGTTGAAAAAGCTATGATGGTATTTTGGCTTCACGACGCGCACGGTATTATTGTTGGTACGGGCGCTGCAGGATGGCAGAAGTATCAGGAGCAGCAGGGCGTAAAGTATCAGTTTCTTCATTCGCTCGAGGGTCAAAAATACCATTTTTTGCTTGCCTAAACACTTTTCCGGAAACGGTTCTATTTATTTGCCGTATAACTATCTTTGTATTAATTCCCTCTCTTTTGCGGTGACCCAAAAGAGAGGGGAAGTCACCACCTTAACTGTTACTGACATCATGAAGCATATCCTGTTAATGTTCGGCGTTCTCGCAGTGGTATCGACCATAACTTTTGCACAGGATGAATACAAGGCGTATGACGAGGGGGTTGCGAAGTTCAAGGCTCACGACTACAATGGAGTGATCAGCTCCTTCACGAGTATTCTGAATGATCCCAAACACAACAAGAGACTTAACGAAGATTTGTATTTCTACCGGGGTCAGGCATACTATTTCCAGGACAACTACACTGCAGCGTTATCGGATCTCGATCAGGCTTTAGCACTTGATCATTACAATAGAGGAACGATCTTCATGTTTAAGGCGAGGTGCGCCGACAAGCAGGGAAAACCGCGTGAAGCTGAGGATCTTTATAACCAGGCTGTCGTCGAAGCAGAGAGAAACAAGAAGCTTTCAGCAATGGTGCTGGCAGATCGTTCGGCGTGGTATGCCCGGAACGGCAACACTCAGGCTGCTACGGCGGATCTTGAAAAGGCCAGGTCACTCGATCCGAATAATCAGGAACTGGCGAAGATGACGGTCTCCGGTGCGAAGAGTGCCGGGAAGAAAACGCAGGTGATTGTCAAACAGAACAATACACAGCCTGTAAAGCAACCTGATGTCCAGGCGAAGAATACTCCACCTGCAAAGAGTGAATCCACTAACACCAATGGTCCGATTAAGCTTGTTCAGGAAGAACCTGAGAAGACTAGCAACTCTGTGAACGTTGTTTCCGCGCTGGCTGACGCTTACAAAGATGAGAAGCGCTACGCTCTGGTAATAGGTAACAGTAATTACAACAAGGAGATTGGCGTGTTAAAGAACCCCATCAACGACGCCACGGATATCGCGACGGAGTTGAGGAAATCGAACTTTGATGTTCAGTTGCTCACGAATGCTACCTACATCCAGATTCGTGAAGCCATGCGTAAATTCCAGGAAAGGCTGTCTACCGGGCCAAAAGATCAGACTGTAGGTCTGTTTTATTACGCCGGGCATGGTGTTCAATTCCAGGATGAGAATTACCTGGTACCCATTGATGCAAACGTAAAATTCGAAGACGATATCGTGAGGATGTGTTTTCCTGTTCAGCGCATGGTGCTGAACAACATGGAGAACACCAACTCCCGGATGAATATCATCATCCTTGATGCCTGCCGTAACAATCCGTTCCCTGCGACAACACGTTCAGTAGGGGGTGGGTTGGCTGAGATGAAAAGGGCCCGCGGTTCTTTCATCGCTTATGCTACGGCTCCGGGTTCAGTGGCATCTGATGGCACAGGACGAAATGGTCTTTATACGCAGGAATTGTTGAAGGCCTTGCGTAAGCCTGGATTAACGATTGAGCAGGTGTTTAAGGATGTGCGTTTGAATGTGTTGAGGCAGTCAGGAGAGAAGCAGTTTACGTGGGACAGCTCAAACATTATTGGGGAATTCTATTTTAAGTTCTAGATTTCGTCGCCGTGTAGCCGGAGCGTTATCTCGATATCAGCTAACCTAACTAATACGAAATGAATAAATCCTACTGTCTGTTGTTGGTCTTGATCTTTGGTGGTTTTGTTGCTGCTGCGCAGGATGAGGGCGAAATTGTAAAACGTGAGCGCATCGGGCGTGCAAACAACATCTTCCTGGATATCGGGCCATCTTTCACGTTAGGTAAAAACATAGGCGATTACAAGGCCGGTTTTAGTTTTGAACTTGGATTCATGAAGAGAGTGAATCGCGTTCTTTCAATTGGTCCTTCCATTTCTTATTTGAATTTTGAATACGATCCGGAAGTTACCTCTGCGAATGGGGGTGATGCGTACATCGGTATAGGCGATATCAACGATTGGCAAACAAAGTACGGCATCAATTTCTCAAACCAGGTCTATGGTTATGTACTGAATCTGAAAGGTGGCGACCTGTCTCTGACATCCCTGGCATTGAACTTAAAGTTCAACCTGGTTCCCGTAAAGGATAATACAAAGATCTCAGTTTATGGATTTGCAAAGCCCTTTATTTCGATCGCATCCCGTACCGAAGTAACAGGTTCTGGTACCAGATATGTCTATGAAGCTTATGAAGACGACGGAGGGACAGCCGACGAATTCGATGATGTGTTATACTACAACATCGGAGACGACCAGTTTTACCCAGATGGTAATGTGACCGAATGGGGCGGGGAGAGCTATGATGCACTTAAGGCAAAGTCAGAAGTGACTGGCGGGATTTTTATCGGCCCCGGGATAGAGCTCTTTCCCGCGCGAAAGTTCTCCGCGTTCCTTCAGGCTTCATTCGGATATACTTTCCCAGTGACTTTTGTAAGCACATCATCTTATGAAAACACTGTGGAAGACTATATGAATGATGAATTCCCGATGACCAAGAAGGGATTCCCTTCGGTCAACCTGCAATTCGGTGTCTCTCTCAATTTCTAAGTATCATTTTGTATAGCCGTGTAGTTGGTAAATTATGATTCCTTTCAGAAACGTCCTCATCGTATTTTTTACTTTTTCGACGATCGCGTCCCTCGCCCAGTTCCGCCTGTACGAGAAGGGACACGATAACTATAAAGCCGGCAAATACAGTGAGGCGATCACAAACCTGACGGAGTATCTGACCAAGTCCACCCGCGACAAGTCCATCGATATCGATGTCTTCTATATCCGTGCGCTGTCGTACTACAAGCTGAACAATTACAGGGAATCGATCCCCGACTTCGAAGAGACCATCCTTCGTGGGCACACCAACAAAGGAAATATTTACTGGTTCATGGCGAAGTGCTATGATAATTTGAAAGATCATAAGGAAGCATTGAATTATTATAACAATGCACTCCGTGATCTGAAGGACAAACCCGATTCAAAGGCGAAGCTTCTTTATGAGAGGAGTCAGGTACATCATCGCGCCGGCGACCTGAAACAAGCCTATCTCGACCTCGTGGAGTCAAATACCGTTGTGGCCGGGAACCCGGATGTGAGGAAGCAGATAGAAAAGCTGGAGAAGGAGCTGGGGCAGAGTCAGGTAGCATCTCTTCGTCAGGCTGATATTCAGTCCAAGCCATCTTCAGTGGCTAACAAGACTGCCGCAAATACGAAGACAACTCCAAAGGTTGAAGAGCCGAAGCCGACGCAAAAGAAGACCGTCACTGAAACAAAGACTCCAAAGAAGGCTGACAAGTCCGATCAGACTACAAAGGTGCAACCCGAGACAATCGCAGTGACCGAAACGAAGTCTCTGTCTGCACCAGCTCTTTCTCCTCTACAGGAACTCTATAAAGATGAAAAGCGTGTGGCGCTGGTGATTGGAAACTCTGTTTATCCGAAGAAGATAGGTACTCTAAAGAACCCATTGAACGACGCCACAGATATGGCAAAGGAACTCAAGGATTCTCATTTTGAAGTAACGCTTCTTACGAATGCTACTTACGGGCAGATCCGCGCAGCGCTGATGAAGTTCAAGGAGAGCCTGGAATCCGGTGACCCCGACAAGACGGTGGGCCTGTTCTATTATGCGGGTCACGGCTTACAATTTGAAGATGAGAATTACCTCGTACCTGTGGATGCTGCCGTCGAATATGAAGATGACATTCCGCGCTATTGTTTCCCCATCAACAGAATGGTGCTTTCGAACATGGAGCGCTCCAGCACCAGAATGAACATCCTTATCCTGGACGCGTGCCGGAATAATCCCTTCCCTTCTTTGCATCGATCTGTCGGTGGAGCGGGGCTCGGCGAAATGAAGAGGGGACGCGGGTCATTTATCGCGTATGCCACTGCGCCAGGTTCTGTTGCTTCCGACGGGACAGGACGGAATGGTCTGTACACACAGGAGTTGCTGAAAGCGATGAGAAAGCCAGGTCTGACCATTGAACAAGTCTTCAAAGAGGTTCGTGCAAACGTCCTTAAGCTTTCTGGTAATAAGCAAAATACATGGGACAGCTCGAACATCGTCGGCGAATTTCACTTCAAATACTGATCGCCCATCTCGTTCAGGGTTGATGTCGCATTTGCCCCATCGATTGACGTGATCGGGTATCTCCACATTCGTTGAATGCATTTACCTTTACTTTCGTAGCGGGTTCGTTACAGGAGTGGAATACCAAAAACCCTGAATTATGGAGATCAAAGAAAAAACCGTCATCACTGTTGAAGTACTGTCCAACGTTTCTGTCGCAAAAGCATGGAAACATTTCACAGAGCCAGAGTCGATCACTAAATGGAATGCTGCATCCGATGACTGGCATTCTCCCCGTGCGTCTAATGATGTCCGCCCCGGTGGGAAATTTAATATACGGATGGAATCCAGAGACGGAAAGGAGGGCTTTGATTTCGAGGGCGAATACACCAATGTGATTCCAAATCAATTTATAGCCTATACAATGCCCGATGGCCGTCAGGTTTCTGTGAAGTTCATCGAGGAAGGCCATCAAACACGCGTCGTCGAATCATTCGATGCGGAAAGCACACATCCCGCGGAAATGCAACGTGAGGGCTGGCAGGCAATACTCGATAATTTCAGCAGATACGCTGAAGCGAACTGAATAAATCAGGTGTGAGATATGTCATTCCATGATGGCGGATCTCATCCATCGCCGCATTCTGTTTCGTGAAAGGAAACTTGCAGTTTTGAATTTTTTCTGAGGCAACGAAGATCCAATTTGTGGTCATTCCCAGACCTGACAAATGAGAATCTTTTTCTGTTTCCTCGCCGCCCTTTTCTTCCTCTCTTCTTCGCCTGCTGCAGCGACTTCTGACCCGTTGCTTACCAAGCATCAGCGTGATGTGATATCATACTTCAGGGAGATTGCACTGGGGTTTGAGTACGGCACCGCTTCGGCCGTCACCAGGAAATGGAACGCTCCCATGAAGATCTATGTTTCGGGCGACGCAACGGAGTCGGTACTGAAAGAGCTTGATCTCGTGATCCGGGAGCTGAACTCATTGGCTACAGACGGTTTCTACATTGAACGTGTCGGCGCGAAAGAGATATCGAACTTCCATATGTTCTTTGGTACACGCGCCGAGTTTACGGAGATATACCCTGCGGATATTGAAACCGTGAAGAAGAGCTCCGGTATTTTCCGGATCTTCTGGAACAAAGAGAATTACATTCAGCGGGGCTATGCATTCATTCATACCCGAACCTCTGAAAAAGAACAACGCCACGCCATTCGTGAGGAGTTAACGCAAGCGCTGGGGATGGGAAAAGATTCGTACACGTATGACGACAGCATATTCCAGTCGCGATGGACATTGCCAACTGAATATGCGCCCATCGATCGCGAGATCGTTCGCTGCCTGTATCACCCGCTCATGAAGGTAGGCCTTACCGGCCAGGCCGTCGACGAGGTGCTGACCACGATCCTGCTTTCCCATGACCATGTGGTCGACCTGGCGGTAACTATCGAACCTTGAAACCTTCGCGTTTGAAAGATTAAGCTTTCGATCAGAGAAACCTGCTGGCGCTGGCCTGAGGATTTTAGTAGATTCCTGATCATGACGATCCTCTGGAAGTACCTGAAGCCGCACTGGCGAACCATCGCCATTTCTCTTCTGCTGGCGGCCATTGCGCAGCTTCTCAATCTTGTAGACCCCATCATCTTCGGAAAGATCATTGACGAATATGCTACCGATGTTTCTGAGTTTTCCTCTTCCGACGTACGTGGCGTGCTGGGATGGCTTGGTCTCGCCATAGGTGTCGCACTCACTGCTCGCCTTTCAAGATCGTTGCAGGACTTCTTTATGCGCAAAACCGTAGCTGGTTTTGGGATGGCCATCTTCAATGACGGGTTGCGCCAGACCTTGCGACTTTCGTTCCAGGAGTTTGAGGAAAGCAGGAGTGGGGAGACCCTTTCGATTCTCCAAAAGGTAAAAACAGATACTGAGCGATTTGTCAATTCATTTATCAACGTTGCTTTTTCGTCATTCGTAGGGATCGGGTTTCTTGTCTATTACAGCGTTACACGCAATGGATATCTCATTCCTGTATTCCTTGTGGGAATTCTTGTATTGGCTTCACTCACCGGATTGCTGTCGAAGAACATCAAACGCGTCCAGCGAACCATCAACAGAGAGACGAACCGGATGAGCGGGATCATCACCGAGAGTTTGCGAAACATTGAGCTGGTGAAAAGCCTTGGACTGACATTCTATGAGATCCGGCGCCTTAGTGGAATGACGCAAACCATTTACGACCTTGAAATGACCAAGGTAAAACGCGTGAGCCGTTTGTCCTTCGCCCAGGGAGCCGCGCTAAGTGTACTCAAACATTCTATTCTTTTCATTCTGCTATGGCTGATCTTCCATTCGCAGCTTACAACGGGTGAACTGATCACCATGCAATTTATATCAACCGCGATTTTCGGTCCGCTGCAGGAACTGGGAAACATCATCGTGCAGTACAAGGAGGTGGAAGTCTCGATTTCAATATTTGATCAGTTGATGAACAAACCTGTAGAGCGGAGACCGGAGAACCCTGTGGACATAGGACCCGTAAATTCATTGCGCTTCGAAGATGTTGTGTTCCGTCATCGCACTGCAAGAGACAACGCGATCGATAATATCTCTTTCGAAGTTTCGCTTGGCGATACCGTTGCGTTTGTGGGTCCATCGGGCTCGGGAAAGTCTACGTTGCTAAAGCTTCTGGTGGGATTGTATCGGCCTGTCGAGGGAAAGATCCTCTTCAATAATGTAGATTCATCCAGAATTCGATACAATCCGCTACGGCGTCAGATCGGTTTCGTTACGCAGGACACTCATTTGTTTGCAGGAACAATCAAAGACAACCTGCGCTTCGTGAAAGCAGAGGCCACCGATGAGGAGTTGATGAGCGCTTTATCGAAGGCCTCAGCTACTGCACTGATCAGGCGGACTTCAAAAGGAATGGATACCGTTCTTGGAGAAAACGGACTAAAGCTATCGGGAGGAGAGAAGCAACGCATCTCAATTGCGCGAGCGTTGTTGAGGAATCCTCAGATCCTAATCTTCGATGAAGCGACCTCTGCGCTGGATTCCATCACCGAAGATGAGATTACCAACACCATCCGTGAGGTGTCTGCCAATCGTGAGCGCATCACCATCATCATCGCCCATCGCCTTTCAACGATCATGCATACGGATACCATCTTCGTCCTTGAAAAAGGCCGTATCACCGAGACTGGCAAACACGAAGAGCTTCTCCGGCAGAAAGGACTTTACTATGCGATGTGGCGTCAGCAGATTGGCGAACGCAGGAGCGTGTGAGGGGCGTGGCGGGGCCAGTCAGCCAGTCAGCTAGTCAGCCTGTCAGCCGGTTGGAGAGTCCGAAATTAGCAGTGTATTCTGCTCATCTATGAGGAGCATTTAAACTGCTCGCTAACGCGACCTCTAACCGGCAGTCCGGCCGACGGGCCGACCGGCTGACCGGCGCGCCCCCGCGACTTGCTACTTGCTACCTGCTACGGGCGTTTCGCCCCTACGCCTCGCGGCTGTAGAGATGTTCGTAATATTCCGACAACATCCTCTTCATCGCAAACTCCTTCCTCGTTGTGATCACACTCTGCTTCATCATTTCAATCCATTTGTCGCGGTCGTCGTAGTAGGTTGGGATGACTTCGTTGAGGAGCACATCGTACATTGCCTTTTGGTCATGGGCGTCGAGTTTCTTCTCGTCGCGGTGTTCGTATCCGTCGCCGATCTGCCAGCCGTTCACGCCATGGTTACACGCCTCGGGCCACCATCCGTCGAGGATACTCAGGTTAAGGACACCGTTCATGGCAGCTTTCATTCCTGAGGTGCCACTGGCCTCCTGTGGACGACGTGGGTTGTTCAACCAGATGTCGGAACCGCGTACGAGCATGGAGCCGATGGTCATGTCGTAGTTTTCAAGAAACACGACTGATTCCGGATAACGTTTTGTGAGCGCGACAATGTTAGCCACGATTCTTTTTCCACCGTCGTCAAGAGGGTGTGCTTTACCGGAGAAGATGATCTGAAGCTTACCGGACTTGAAAAGCTTGTCAACTTTGGAGCGATCGCTGAAGATGAAATCACTTCGTTTGTATGGCACTGCGCGGCGGGAGAAGCCGATGAGGAGAGAGTCCTGCTTCAGCCTGACGCCGGTTCTTTCCTTCACGAAGTTGATGAGGTTGCGTTTGTTTTCCTGATGGTGTCTCCAGATCTCTTTCGACGCGTTGTCTGCGGCTTTCAGGATACGATTGTCTACCCACGTCGGTACGTGTATGGCATTGGTGATCCCGACGATCTCTGATCGTCCCTTCACATCCTTCCACATCTTGTTGGCGGTCACTGCGTGCAATTGAGCGACGGCGTTTGATTTTCGTGAGAGTCGTAGTGCACCGACGGTCATGTTGAAAGGAGAACCACCAAGTTGTTTGAGCTGCTGACGTGTAAACACACCGTTATCGGCGCCCATGTAGATCAACCTGTCGATGTAGTGTGACTCATTTCCCTGTACCACCGGAGTATGAGTAGTAAAGACGATCTGGTCGCGGGATGCTTCCAGCGCCTTGTCGTACGACATACCTTTCGCCATTTTCTCTCGCATCAGCTCGAAGCCCGCAAACAATGCGTGGCCTTCATTGAAGTGATATACATCTACCGGAATTTTCAGCGCACGCAAGGCTTTCACACCGCCTATGCCGAGCACCATCTCCTGGGCTATACGTTCTTCACCGAACCATCCGTAAAGCTGACCAGTGATCCAGCTGTCTTCATTGCCTGGTACATCTGTGTCGAGCAGATAGATGGGATTGTTTCTGAACTTGTCGCATAACCACACCTTACACTTTACGTCGCGTTTACGGATGTTGACCGTAACAGTAACACCAGTGTCTTTCAGGAATGGATATTCATAGATCGGAAAGGTATCGACAGGCTTTCCTTCGGAAGAGATTTTCTGATCCGTATATCCCTGCTTCCACTTCAGACCAATTCCTACAATTGGATACTTATGGTCGCGGGCTCCTTTGAGATAGTCACCAGCGAGAATGCCGAGTCCGCCGGCGTACATTTTGAAATCACTTTGGAGCGCGTACTCCATGCAGAAGTATGCAACGCGAGGGAGAGGTGTTTTTGCCATGGATCGTTAGATTTAGTGGAAGTAATATCGGAAATGAACCCAAAGAATCACAACGACCCACAGCAAATGTCAAAGGAGATTGATCATGCTTTCTTCTGCGCTGCATGCCTGACACGGTGCCAGAACAAATACGAGACAAAAAGAATGATAAGAAATACAAGAGGCATCACCCACGGTGTATTCGTGGCAATGTGAGTCCACACTGCACCGATGAATGTGAATGTAAATCCTGCATAAGCCCATTCTTTGATACCGTTGAATTGTGGGACTAACAACATCACTGCACCCATTAGCTTCGCCATGCCGAGGAGGCCAACAAAATAAAGTGGGATGTTCAATTGCTGAAAACCTTTAAGCAGTTCAGGATTTCCTGTGAGATACATGCCTGCGCTCAGGAGCATTCCTGCAGAAACCAGTCCTGTGCTGATCCAGTAAATGAATTTATCTCTTTTCATGATTGTTTTTTTTCTAAAACAACATGAAACCTGCTGTGAAAGAGTAATGGATTTCCTCGTGGAAACCGGTTTCCTCCAGGAAACTGTCTTGATAGTCAATATTTTACTGCCCACCTTTGAAGTATGAAAGAAGCTTTGGCCCACACTGGAGAGACTGAAACGATTGGCTTGCATGAATGCTGTACCGGCGACCATCACGAAAGAGTGATGGCCATACGCGACGCTGTCGATGTGCTCAGTGGGAAATGGAAAATACAGATCATAGGCACGTTGCTCTTCGGGGGAAAGATGCGTTTCATGGATCTGATGAGAATTGTTGATGGGATTGCGGCAAAGATGCTTTCGAAGGAGTTACAAGACCTTGAGATGAATCAGCTGGTCACCCGTACCGTAAAAGAAACGAAACCTATCACTGTCGAATACGAGATCACTGACTACGGCAGATCACTCGAACCCGTTGTAAAAGCCATCGCTAACTGGGGCACTAATCATAGGAGGAAAATACTTGGAAGGTGAGTAAGGAGGCCCGTCATCCATAGTCGCGGATGCATAGGACGGGGTGGGTTCATAGCCTGCGCGTATCCACAGCAAGTCAGATTGTTCTATTATTCAGAATTCCAGAATCCTTGTTAGAGTTCACCAGAGAGGAGCAACACCACAAATGATGGCAGCATTCCTCGATCCCACAATGTAAACGACAGAACAGTAAGACGTTCATTTATCTTGCAACTCTCCTGGTACCTGCCACCTGCTACCTGCTACGGCGCCTCGCCTGCTACCTGCTACCTGCTACGTGAACCAGAGTGAGAAACAGTGTGAGAGCGAAGGTACCCGAACCCATGTGGGCCCGCAGTACTACGCCTACTTGTCCGTCCCTGAAATGGGTTGACCACAAATGGTTAACTTATGACAACAAAAAAAGTACAATTACGGAGCGTTCGAATCTTCACGGAAGAATTTAAAAAAACATGTGTAAAGGAGTACGAGACCGGA
>JAEYXN010000295.1 GCA_023431285.1 Bacteroidota bacterium | reverse complement strand
GCCATATACTATTGTAATCCCCCCACCCAACGTTACCGGGGTGCTTCACATGGGACACATGCTGAACAACACCATTCAGGACGTGTTGATCCGCAAGGCCCGCATGGAGGGCAAGGAAGCGTGCTGGATTCCCGGCACCGACCACGCGTCCATCGCCACTGAAGCCAAAGTTGTGGCCATGCTTCGTGAACGCGGGATCAAGAAATCTGACCTCACCAGGGAAGAGTTTCTTAAGTATGCGTGGGAGTGGAAAGAGAAGTACGGTGGAATCATCCTTGAACAGCTAAAGAAACTCGGGGCATCCTGCGACTGGGGGCGCACCCGATTCACAATGGACCCCGACTATTATGAAGCGGTCATTGATGTATTCATCGACCTTTATAAGAAGGGACATATCTATCGCGGACTGCGGATGGTAAACTGGGACCCTGCAGGGAAAACGGCACTGTCCGATGATGAAGTTATTCACAAAGAAGTCCCATCCAAATTATACTACATCAAGTACAGGATCGAAGGATCAGATGAATACGTAACGATAGCAACGGTTCGCCCTGAGACCATCATGGCCGACTCTGCGATCTGTGTCAACCCTAACGATACACGCTATCAGCATCTTGCCGGCAAGAAGGCAGTCATTCCATTGATCAACCGTTCTATTCCGATTATCCAGGATGACTATGTGACCATGGATTTTGGAACCGGATGTCTTAAGGTTACGCCGGCGCATGACATGAACGACTACGACCTGGGGATCAAACACAATCTCCCGGTAATTGACATTCTCAATGAAGATGGCTCGCTCAACGAGAAAGCGCAGATCTTTATTGGAGAAGATAGATTCATTGCCAGGAAAAAGATCGTTAAAGATCTCGAACAAAAAGAAGCACTCGCTAAAGTTGAGGATTACACCAGTAATGTGGGCTTCTCCGAACGGACTGACGCTGTCATAGAGCCGCGCCTTTCTCTGCAATGGTTTTTGAAAATGGATACCATTACAAAGCCGGCGCATGAGAATGTGATGAACGACAATATTCAATTGATCCCGCCGAAGTTCAAGAATACCTACAACCACTGGATGGCGAATGTTCGTGACTGGTGTATTTCACGCCAGCTATGGTGGGGTCATCGTATCCCGGCGTGGTACGATACTGAAGGAAATTACATTATCGCGAAAACAGAGAGTGAAGCGATAGCACAATATCAAACGAAGTTTCCGGGAAAGAAAGACGTTTCACTCACGCAGGATCCTGATGTGATGGATACGTGGTTCTCAAGCTGGCTCTGGCCTATTGCTGTTTTTGATACAACAGTTTTCAAAGACGGGAGCAAAGGCAACGAAGATCTGAATTACTACTATCCTACCAACGACCTTGTCACTGCGCCAGAGATTCTATTCTTCTGGGTGGCGCGTATGATCATTGCAGGATACGAATACCGTGGAGAGAAGCCTTTCTCCAACGTATATCTTACCGGTATTGTGCGCGACAAGCTTGGCAGGAAGATGTCGAAATCTCTCGGCAACTCTCCGGATCCATTGGATTTGATTGCAACCTTTGGTGCGGATGCGGTTCGTACGGGTATGCTGTTCAGCTCACCTGCGGGAAACGACCTTCCTTATGATGAGAAGCTTGTTGAGCAAGGGAGAAACTTTGCGAATAAGATCTGGAATGCATTTCGTCTGGTGAAAGGATGGACGACTACAGATGATGCACATCCCGCGGAGTGTCAGATAGCCATTGAGTGGTTTTCATCCAAGATGAATCAATCTCTGGCGGAGTTGACAGACCACTTCTCGAAGTTTCGTATGTCTGATGCGTTGATGACGATCTATAAGCTCATCTGGGATGACTTCTGTTCGTGGTATCTGGAGATGATCAAACCTGAGTTTGGTAAACCCATCGATGCAACTACATACAATGCAACCATCAGCTTTTTTGAGACACTCCTGAAGGCGCTGCATCCTTTTATGCCATTCATCACAGAAGAGTTGTGGCATGAATTGAAAGATCGCGGGGAAGGTGAATGCCTCATCATATCATCATGGCCAACCGTAGGGAAATTCGATACTGCGGTTCTGGAGGAAGGTACGCTGGCGCTGGAAATTATCTCTGAGATCCGGAACACGCGAAACACCAAAGGACTTTCTCCTAAAGAGGCGTTGCGCCTGCATGTGAAAGGCACAGAGTCCGGGAAAATAAAAGACTTCTGGCCGGTGATCAGCAAGTTGTCGAATCTCTCTGAAGTCACTTTCGTCACAGCTGCGCCTGAGGGAACTTCGACAGGTTTCATCGTCCGTGCGCAGGAGTTCTTTATTCCGCTTGAAGGAAAGGTGGATACCGGGAAGGAGCGTGAAAGTCTTCTTAAGGATCTTGAATATCAGAAAGGCTTCATCACCTCTGTGGATAAGAAACTTTCCAATGAAAAGTTTGTGAACAGTGCGCCGCCTAAGGTTGTCGAGATCGAACGTAAGAAGAAAGCAGACGCTGAAGCAAAGATAAAGGCAATTGAACAGAGCCTTGCCCGATTGGGAGCTTAAAACACAGGTTCACGCTCGTCTTGCATTTCTTGTATTCTGAGAAGGTCCTTAATTTTCTCAAGTTCTTTCCTGTGAATAACGTAAGTATCGGTCCATCGGTCATGCCAACCGCGATCCTGGCCCAGATAAGAAAATTGTTCAAATGGAATTAGTCTGATGAGGGACCTTTTCATGATCGTCATGAAGTCTGGCTTCTCGCCGTATTCATCCACGACGATAGCGCCAGTCAGGAATTTACCAATCGTCTTTTGACATGAAAACTCAAGTAAGATAAAGGGACCGATGAACAATATTAAGGGAAGGAACGCTCCTATAAGCGAAGCTTGCAATTGCATGAACGAGGTCAACACAAGCAGTCCGGTCGGAACGAGATAATAGTCCATCACAAAATGAACAAACCGTGCCCATCCACTCACGGGAGGTACCGGCCTTCGGAAAATCAACTCTCTTTCCACCATCTCCCACGCGCCATATTCGTTACGTTCGCGACGCGTCACCACCTTCCGCTCAAATACTTCCGTGATTTTTCGTCTTTTCAGTACGAGAGCTTCATCGAGAATCATTCATCTGACTATTAGAATCTCGCCGCCCCCATTAACAGATCAATATTCTTGTACTTCAGTCCGAACTTGCGTGCGACGTACTCATTTGTGAGTCCGCCTTTGTAGCAGTATACCCCTTTCATGAACCACTTGTGAGAGAAGATCATTGCTTCGACGCCACCTTCCTCAGCTGCGCGGAGGATCGTTGGTGTGAAGATGTTACTCAACGCATTTGCAGCTGTATGAGCAACACGCGACGCTACGTTGGGTACGCAATAATGAATCACCCCATGCTTGCGATAGACAGGCTTACTGAGTGTGGTGATCTCTGAAGTTTCGATACAACCACCCTGATCGATACTAAGATCAATGATCAGCGAATCGGGGCGCATCTGCATCACCATTTCTTCGCTGATGACATGGCGTGCACGTCCTTTCTCTGCGCGCAGCGCTCCGATGACCACATCGGCAGTCTTCAGCGTTTCCGCCAGTGTAACGGTATCGATAGTGGACGTATAGACCAATTGTCCAAGGAGGTGTTTGATCCGGCGGAGCTTGTAAAGATGGTTATCGTAGATCTGAACATCGGCGCCCATCCCCAGGGCTGCACGCGCGGCGTACTCGGCGACAGTTCCTGCTCCAATGATAACCACTTTCGTTGGTGGCACCCCAGTTATCCCGCCAAGGATGACGCCCTTCCCATTATTTGCGGTGCTTAGGTATTCTGCCGCTATGAGCATTACAGTACTTCCCGCTATCTCCGACATCGCCCGTACGATGGGCATACCTCCTACTTTGTCTTCAATAAATTCGTACGCGAGGCCGGTAATTTTTTTCTTAAGCATCGCGTTGATATAATCAACTTTCATCTGTCCCAGCTGCATAGCCGAGATCACATTCTGACCCTGATGCATCAGGTCTATCTCTTCAAGCGTAGGAGGCTCAATCTTCAGAATGACATCTGCCTGATACACCTCCTGCGGAGAATACACGATCTTGGCTCCCGCGTCGCTGTATTGTTTGTCGGTGAACTTGGCGCCGAGGCCGGCCTTGGTTTCAACCCACACATCATGGCCATTGTTTACGAGGATTGCCACTGCATCCGGCGTGAGGCTGATACGATTTTCCTGCAGGGAGATCTCTTTAGGAAGGCCTATAAAAAAGCAATGTCTGCGCTTCCTGACCTCAAGCAATTGTTCCTGCGGAGTCATGGCTGCCTTCGCAAGCGCCTCAAATCCTGTTTTCTTCTTTTCCGACATTTAAAGAAATCGCTATAGTACGTTCTGTTTCGTTCTCGATGGTTATGCGTACCTCACCAATGGTGTCAGGCAGCAGCGACGGAATCCGCTCAGGCCATTCAACGAAGCAGGGATATCCGGACTCAAAATACTCCTCTATCCCAATGTCAAGTGCCTCCACTTCAGACCGCAGCCTGTAAAAATCAAAATGATAGATCTTTCCGAATCGCGCACACTCATATTCGTTGACGATCGAGAAAGTGGGGCTGCTCATACTGTCTGTTACCTTCAGCACCTCCCCGATTGCCTTGATCAGCGTGGTCTTTCCTGACCCCAGGTCGCCATAAAATACCCACACCTTCGTCTTATCCAGCCCTTCCACGATCTGGCCGGCCACCGTCCCTATTTCCGGGAGACGGATCCGGCTAAACTGGCCCGTCGCCATCATTACACATTCTTCGAATTTAAGAAAATTATAGGAATGATCATCTCCTCCATACTCACTCCGCCGTGCTGAAAAGTGTCTTTGTAGAAGTTCACGTAGTAATTGTAATTATTCGGATAGGCAAAGAACTGATCTTCAATAGCGAAAACATAGCTGGTAGAAACATTTGGCTTGGGCAGGAAAATCCGGTCTGGTTTTGATACCTGCATGATCTTATCCCCTTCGTATCCAAGGTTCTTTCCCTGCTTGTACCGGAGATTCGTATTCACGCTGCGGTCGCCGATGATCTTGAAAGGCCTCTTCACCCGGATGGTACCATGATCTGTAGTAAGGACCACTTTCACATCCTTTTCCGAAATCTTTTTCATGATATCCAGCAGGGGCGAATGTATGAACCACGACCTCGTGATGGAACGATAAGCAGATTCATCCGGAGCCAGTTCACGCACCATCGCCATATCGGTGCGCGCATGAGAAAGCATATCCACAAAATTGTAGACGATCACGTTAAGATCATTCTTGAAAAGATTGTTGATCGAATCCGCGAGATTCCTCCCTTCTTCAAGATTCTTGATCTTATGATAGGACATCTTGATGTTAAGATTATTCCTTCTCAACTGCTTGCTCAGGAATTCATCTTCAGAGTTGTTCTTCCCTTCGTCTTCGTCTTCGCCGACCCATAAATCAGGATGATTCTTCGCCATCTCCGAGGGAAGTTGTCCTGAAAACACTGCGTTCCTGGCATACGCTGTCGTCGTCGGCAGAATCGAATAGTAAGACTCCTCCTTGTCGATAGTGAAGTATTCATTGATGATCGGTTCGACCACTTTCCATTGGTCAAAACGAAGATTGTCGATTAGAATAACAAATACAGGTTTGCCTTTTCCGAGCTCAGGAAACACTTTCTTTTTCATGACCTGATGAGACAACAATGGCTTATCCGCATTCGCATCATTCAGCCACTTCTCGTAATTGCGGATGATGAACTTGGCGAAGTTTGCGTTCGCCTCCGTCTTTTGCATGTCCAGCACGTCACCCATTTCCTCGTTGTCGGGCTGGTCCATCTGAAGTTCCCAGTGTATAAGCTTTTTGTAGATGTCGGCCCACTGCTCATGGTTCATATCATCCATGAATGCCATGCTGATCTTCCGGAACTCCTGCTGGTAGTTAAGGTTTGTCTTCTCGATAACTAGTCTCTTATTATCCAGGATCTTCTTCACAGACAGGAGGATCTGGCTTGGATTAAGCGGCTTGATAAGGTAGTCAGCTATCTTTGAGCCGATTGCTTCTTCCATGATCTGCTCTTCCTCGTTCTTGGTAATCATTACCACAGGGAGATTCGGCTTGTTGGTCTTGATCTGCGTTAACGCCTCGAGGCCTGACATCCCGGGCATGTTTTCATCCAGGAACACGACGTCAAAATGCTTCTCATCACTCATCTCTACAGCATCGGAGCCGTTGTTAACGGGCGTGATGTCATAGCCGCGCTGTTCCAGAAAAAGGATGTGCGGTTTCAACAAGTCAATCTCGTCGTCGGCCCACAAAATGCTATATCTTTGCATAGTTCATTTTTTTTCGAATTTAACCATTAGTTTCAAGTTTGAAGCGAGGATTGTCGTCAGGGGATCATTTATTTCGAGGTCACGTCCACCGTTTTGAGCA
Organism: Bacteroidota bacterium; assembly: GCA_023431285.1. Lineage (GTDB taxonomy): Bacteria > Bacteroidota > Bacteroidia > Cytophagales > Cyclobacteriaceae > Ohtaekwangia. The sequence continues at coordinate 9,539 of JAEYXN010000295.1, read as the reverse complement.
TGAAAAATCTCCGATCAAATCTTCAGAAGTTTGAACAAAAAAAAGACCATTAACGATCCTGTCTACGGTTTTATAACGGTACCTGGCGATCTCTTCTACGATATCATTTCACACCCCTGGTTTCAACGGCTGCGTCATATCAAGCAACTTGGAATGACGGACTTTGTCTACCCGGCTGCCCTTCATACGCGTTTCCAGCATGCGTTAGGTGCTTCTTTCTTAATGGGCAGAGCGCTTGAGACGTTGCGAAAGAAAGGAATTGAAATTTCGCAGGACGAATTTGACGCCTCGCAGCTCGCCGTTCTTCTACATGATATTGGTCACGGTCCTTTCTCGCACGCTCTGGAAGATTCGCTGCTTCGTGGCATCAAGCATGAATCACTGTCGTTTCTGTTCATGGAAAGACTGAATGAGCAGTTCAACGGGGCGCTTGACCTTACCATAAAGATTTTCAGAAACAGCTATGAGCGTAAATTCTTTCATCAGCTTGTTTCCAGCCAGCTTGATATTGACCGACTTGATTACCTGAACCGGGATAGTTTTTTCACAAGAGTACAGGAAGGTGCTATTGGTGTCGACCGCATTCTTCAGATGCTTAACGTTCATGAGAATGAGTTGGTCGTCGAAGAAAAAGGCCTGTACAGTATAGAAGATTTCCTGAATGCTCGTCGGCAAATGTATTGGCAGGTTTACCTCCATAAGTCGACGGTAAGTGCCGAGAGAATGGTTGTCAATATCATCAGGCGTGCGAAAGCATTGATTCAGGCTGGTGAAGATCTTCCAGCGAGTGAAGCGTTGCTCACTTTTCTAAGGGAGGAGAGAACACTTTCAGATTTTCGCGACAAACAATCTGTCCTGGAGGCTTTTGGATCACTGGATGATCATGACATCTGGGGAGCGATTAAATTCTGGAAGTCAGGTAGCGACCGAATCCTTGCTTTGCTTAGCAACATGATTCTCGAACGGAAACTGTTTCAGGTAAGACTCACGAGCGATCCTATCAGAAAAGAAACGATCGAACAGATCCGTGACGCGGTGAAGCGCGAATTCAAGACACTTGGCTCTGAAACGCCATACCTGTTTTCTCATGGTACTGTGACGAACGAAGCGTATGCAGAAGGCAAGCAGATCAGCGTACTGATGAGAAGCGGAGCTGTGCTGGACATCGCCTCGGCAAGTGATCTCCCGGCTATCCGGGCGCTCAGCAAAATCGTCAAAAAAAACTATCTCTGCTGGCCTAAAAATGTATCTTTGTCCGATTAAGCCGAGCGAGACGGCAACCTTCAACGCCAACAAACCCGGTACTATTTTAGTAGTTTTTCCGTATAGAATTTTGCCCACTAAGAATTATCGCCTATGGAATTTACGGTAAGCCAAATCGCTGCAATGCTGGGAGGCGAAGTGAAAGGGAATGGAAGCGACAAGGTGAATATGCTTGCGAAAATCCAGGACGCGAAGAAAGGTCAGATTGCGTTTCTCTCTAATCCCAAATACGAGCAGTACATCTATAGCACACAAGCAACAGCTGTTATCGTCAGGAAAGATTTCTCCGCCAAAAAAGATATCGCTTCAACGCTGATTCTGGTTGATGACCCATACTCAAGCTTCACAACGTTGCTTGAAGAGTATCACAAGATGCTGAGCTTTCAGAAGAGTGGCATCGAACAACCGTCGTTTATGGGTGAGAACTCAGTCGCGGGCTCAAACATCTACAGGGGCGCATTCTCTTATGTCGGGAGCAATGTTCGGCTGGGCGACAATGTCAAGGTGTATCCGCACGTTTACATTGGCGACAATGTGGTGGTTGGATCCAACACGATCCTTCATTCAGGAGTCAAACTCTATAGTGGCACACGTGTCGGTCAAAACTGTCTACTCCATTCTGGGACCGTTATCGGCAGCGATGGTTTTGGTTTTGCGCCCCAGCCTGATGGAAGTTACAAGACTATTCCTCAAATGGGGAATGTTGTGATCGAGGACAATGTGACGATCGGCGCGAATACTGTGATCGATTGCGCCACTTTCTTCGGGGACTCTACTTTTGTCAGGAAGGGTGTTAAGCTCGACAATCTGATACAGGTCGCCCACAATGTTGAAATTGGCAGCAATACGGTGATCGCAGCCCAGACCGGGATTTCCGGATCAACTAAAATTGGAGAAGGTTCTGTCATTGGAGGTCAGGTTGGAATAGCGGGCCATATCATACTGGCCAATAATACCAGTATAGGCGCTCAGGCGGGGATTTCGAAGACCATCAAAGAGCCCGGCGAAAAGCTTATGGGATCTCCTGCTATCGATTACAAGGACTATTATCGTAGCTACGCAATCTTCAGGAAACTGCCCGATATCAACTTCAGGCTTGATCAACTGGAGAAGAGGGTTCATGAAGCGCGATCACTCCCTGTAAAAGAGTAACTTAGCGTATCCTCCGGTGTCCACCTCCATTTAGTTTGATTATCTGGAGTTTGAGCTTAAATTTGCCCACTTTTCCAGATCAAATGCTAAATATCAAGCAGCAAACAATCAAGAACTCCGTGACGCTTTCCGGCGTAGGCTTGCACACCGGTGTTCAAACCAATATGACTTTTCTCCCGGCGAAGCCCAATCACGGGATAAAATTCCAACGCATAGACATCCCAGGATCTCCAATCATTGATGCTGACTGTGATAATGTAGTCGACGTTTCAAGAGGAACAACCATTGAACAAAGCGGAGCACGGGTTAGCACGATCGAACATACTCTGGCAGCGCTTACTGGTCTGGAGATCGACAATGTTCTCATCCAGCTGAACGGACCAGAGTGTCCTATCATGGACGGGAGCTCCATTCAGTTCGTAGAAGTTCTGAAAGAAGCGGGCACTGAAGAGCAGAATGCCATTCGTGATTTCTTCGAAGTGCAGGAACCGCTGTTCTACCGCGAAGCTGCAAGGAACGTTGAGATCGCCGCACTACCTCTCGATGACTATCGCGTAACTGTGATGATCGATTATAATTCGCCTGTTCTGGGAAGCCAGCATGCTTCGATAACAGACATCCGACAGTTTGAGAAAGAGATTGCTTCCTGCCGCACATTCTGTTTCCTGCATGAGCTTGAGATGCTCTACAAGAATAATCTGATCCGTGGTGGTGATTTGAATAATGCAATCGTAATCGTCGACCGTGTTGTTCAGGAGAACGAACTTGAGAATATCGCGAAGATGCTTGGCAAACCGCGTGTTGCTGTTAAGCAGGAAGGTATTCTGAACAATATTGAGCTTCGATACAAGAACGAACCTGCACGACATAAACTTCTTGACATCGTAGGAGATCTAACTCTGGCTGGAAGACCACTGAAAGCGCAGATCCTTGCGGCGAGACCTGGTCATGCTGCGAACGTAGCTTTCGCCAAGAAGCTTAAGAAGGCGATGCAGGAAGCTGACAAGAAGGGACGTCCAAAGTACAACCCGAGCCTTCCACCGGTGATGGACATCAACAAGATCTCATCGATCCTGAAACATCGTTATCCTTTCCTCCTTATCGACAAGATCATCTATCTTGATAATGAAAGTGTGGCTGGCGTGAAGAACGTGACCATCAACGAGCCGTTCTTCCAGGGACACTTCCCTGGCAACCCTGTGTTCCCCGGTGTTCTTCAGATCGAAGCAATGGCACAGATCGGAGGAATATTGGTACTGAATACAGTGCCTGATCCTGAGAACTACTGGACATACTTCCTGGGAATAGAAAATTTCAGATTTAGAAAAATGGTACTTCCTGGAGACACGCTGGTTATTCAGTGTGATCTGGTTGTTCCGATCAAGCGTGGAATTGCAAAAATGTCCGGTAGGGCATTCGTTGGCAATACATTGGTTTGTGAGGGAACAATGACGGCAAGCATCGTGCGAAAAGATTCATGAGCCAATATCCATTAGCCAACGTACACCCAGAGGCAAAGATCGGGAACAACGTTACCATCGAACCCTTTGCAACGATCCAGAAGAATGTCGTGATTGGCGACGGGACATGGATCGGGCCATACACCACCATTATGGATGGCGCCCGGATTGGAAAGAACTGCAAGATATTTCCGGGAGCAGTGATCTCCGGAATTCCCCAGGACCTCAAGTTCCGCGGAGAAGAAACAACTGCCGAGATTGGCGATAACACGACGATCCGCGAATGCGTAACCATCAACAGAGGAACTGTCGATAAGTACAAAACCGTTGTGGGCGCAAATTGCCTCCTCATGGCATATGTTCACCTTGGGCATGATTGTATCGTTGGAAATAATTGCATCCTTGGAAACCTTGTTCAGCTTGCCGGCCATGTGATCATTGACGACTTCGCTATTTTCGGAGGATCATGCGCTGTACAACAGTTCTCACGGATCGGAGCACACGCTTACATCGGCGGAGGTTCTCTGGTTCGGAAAGACGTGCCGCCTTACACCAAAGCCGCGCGCGAACCACTGGCTTATGCAGGTATCAACACCGTTGGGCTTCGTCGCCGCGGGTTCTCATCGGAAAAGATCAGCGAGATCCAGGAGATCTATCGTTACATCTTTCTGAAGAATATGAATAATTCGAAGGCTGTCGACATAGTTGAGGCCGAAATGCCTTCCACCAAAGAGCGTGACTATATTCTTGATTTCATCCGTAATTCCGAGCGTGGGATTATGAAGGGATACGGCGGAATCGACTGACCACGCTTCACAAAGCGTTACTATTGAAAACCAGATCTGAGAACGGAACCAGTATATCAGCCAACGCCCTGGCTAAGCGCTACAACCGCGAATGGATCTTTCGTAAACTTACCTTTGATTTTCATCCGGGAAAGATCTACGCCATTACAGGTCCTAATGGCTCTGGGAAATCCACGCTTCTTCAGGTGCTCTGTGGGGTGACGCCACCCTCTACAGGCTCTCTCAAATACAATGATGGTGATTCTTTAGCCCCCGTAGAGGAGATTTATCATCGTGTTGCCATTGCTACACCTTACCTTGATCTCATTGAAGAATTTACACTGGAGGAACATGTGAAATTTCACTTCAAGCTCAGGCCAGCGAGAAACAAAATGAGCATCAAAGAAGCCATTGATCGAATGTCACTCACGAGTTCGGCGAGTAAACAAATCGGCAACTTCTCTTCAGGAATGAGGCAGCGGGTTCGGCTGGGATTGGCTCTCTTCACCGATGCGGACCTGGTTTTTCTTGATGAACCAGGTACAAACCTTGACAAAACAAGTTTCAAATGGTACGAGTCTGAGCTGGCAAAACTCCCCTCTCATTGTGTTACGTTTATCGCCTCCAACGATCCTGCTGAATATACGAGCGCACATCATACCCTTAATATTCTGGATTTTAAGTAAGGATTTATGCCTCCCAGGACACACCTGGATAGGTTACCTTTTGCCGATGATAAATTATTAACGACGAAGAATGAGTAAAATCTTACACTCCGAGGCCTCATGGACTCTTCATCTTTGATTTTACCATTTTTACTGCCATATTCGTAAGAATTTAATAATCGAAGAATGAAACATATAGCTCGTATTCTCTCCCTTGCATTGCTCGTTAGCGGCACTCTCTTCATCGCATCTTGCGGTGGCGATGATGGCGATGGCCCATCGGCGAAGGAGAAACAGGTTGATCTTCTTGTCGGAACATGGAGCGCTCAGAGCGTGACGAACGATGGCGATAGCGATCCTCATACCGCCAACTACAGCAATTTCAAGATTACCATTACAAAGAGCTCTTCTGAAGCGATGACTTATGTAACGCAAGGAAGGCCTGCTGGCAAACTCAGTCCCTGGAATGCCAACGGAACTCTGAGTTTCGGAACCAATATCAGCTCGGAACTGAAAAGAGGAGACAACGTAACGATAAACTATTCATTGAGCGGAGGCACTCTCACGCTAACTCTTCCTGACTATTCAGGTGAAGGTTATCTTGTCCCGGGAAAAACTGAAACTGTCGAAGGTGACTGGGTATTCGTAATGACAAAATAACAACCTTGAAAAATATAGAAAGGTCTTCAGCAATGGAGACCTTTTTTATTTGAGGACTACAATGGAGATACCATCCCCGCCGCGCTCTACGTGCTCATCTGATACAGAGGCCACTTCCTTGTAACGCTTAAGCTGATCACGTACAACTTTGCGAAGAACTCCCTCACCTTTCCCGTGCAATATGCGTACCTCTCCCTGCCCTAGCAGGATTGCAGTATCGATGAATTGATCCAGCAATCCAGTTACCTCTTCCACTCTGCGACCACGGACATCAAGAGTGCTTTGGAAGTTCGCGCGTTTTTCATGTACGTTTATTCCGGCGGAAGCGAGTTTGATTGCGATCTGCTTCTCCACCGCCGACGTAATCTTTTCAAGTTTGTCAATTCGGGTCATCGATTTAAGCTCACCGAACTGTACCCACGCCGTCTTGCCCTGTATCGATATAACAACTCCCGATCCGTCCTGGCCCGCTATCCTGACACGATCTCCCTCCTTGATCTCAACAACGTTTTTCTCCTTCACTGGCTCAGGAGTTTTCACCTGGGTACTCAACGTCTCAAGGGACTTTCGCATCTTCAGCGTTTCCTTCCTTTCGGCTTTGCTCTCACGTATATGACGGATCGTTTTCTCAATCTGTTTATTCGTACTCCGCAGTAACTCTGCAGCTTCTTCCTTCGCCTTGTTAATGATCTCCTTCTTCTTCGCTTCGATCTCCTGATTTAATGTCTGGTATTTCGCCAGATTTGTCTTCAAGTCCGACTCCTGGCGTTCAATCCTTCGAAGGCGTTCTGTGAGCTCCTGCTTTTCTTTTTCCAGAGAACGCACAAGCTTTTCAAAACCAGCAAGATCTTTTCCTACAAGCTTCTCTGCCTCTGCCAGCACGTGGTGGGGAAGCCCTGTCTTTCGGGCGATCTCAAGAGCGAACGAACTCCCTGGCTTGCCCTGATCAAGCATATACATCGGAACAAGGTTCCTATCGTCGAAACGCATCGCGGCATTCTGAATACCCTGGCGCTGACCTGCAAATAACTTAAGGTTATAATAATGGGTTGTCACCACACCCCACACTCGTTTTTTCAACAGCGCTTCTAATACAGCTTGCGCGATCGCTCCACCAAAATTTGGATCCGTCCCGGAGCCGAGCTCATCCATCAGTACCAGGGAACGGTCTCCGGAAAACTGGATAAACTCATTCATATTCCTGAGGTGACTGCTGTAAGTACTGAGGTCATTTTCGATCGACTGCTGATCACCAATATCAAGGAAGATACTTTGGAAAATCCCGACGCGAGAACGATCTGAAAGGGGAATGAGCAGTCCATTCTGAATCATGTATTGCAACAGCCCGATGGTCTTTAAAGCCACGGACTTGCCACCCGCATTCGGCCCAGATACCAACAGCATTCTGTCTTGCTGATTCAATTCTATATTCAGCGGTACGATATCGCGTTTGCCCCGGAGGCTCAGGAAAAGCAATGGATGCCGCGCATTGTACCACACTAGTTCCGGATACTTCTCGAGAATGGGAAGGTCAGCACCTATATCCAGAGAGAATTTTCCCTTTGCCCTAATGAAATCTATTTGCGCCAGAAACTGAAAAGATTGTCTAAGTGCAGGGAGCTCTTTCCGAAACTCATCTGTAAGATGAACAAGTACCCTGATGATCTCCCGTTTCTCGGCATGCTCGAGCTCTCTGATCTCATTATTTGCGTCTAACATCTCCGTGGGCTCCATAAAAACAGTTTGCCCTGTAGCAGATTCATCAAGTATGAAACCTTTCATTCTTCGCTTAAACTCAGCAAGAATTGGAATCACTACTCTTCCTTCCCTGATCGTTGGCAGCGCTCCTTCCGGAACCCACTTTTCTACGACTGCATTTCTATAAATCTGATCGGCTATCCTGCGTAGGCGCGATTGTTCTTCCCGGAGTTTGCGTCTGATCGATCCCAGCTCGGCACTGGCCGTATCTCTTACCTGACCTTTATCATCAATAGTGGCATTCACTGCGCGCACCAACCCTTCGGCGACAACAACAGGCTCACACAACTTGTACAATTCACGATAGACGTCGCGGGTCTTTAGGAAGAACGCCTTGCATTCACTGATTGTCTGAAGGGCATAAGAAAACTTCAGAAAGTCTTCAGCCTCCAGCCAATTGCCTTCCAGGGCGATTCTGTTCAGCCACTCATCAGCATCGAAAAAATATCGTGAAGGAAAGTTCTCGCTCTTCTCCAGTATCTGCCGGAACTCAAGATTCTGCTGAAGGAGAATTCGTAAGAATTCTGCATTAGCGCTAAACTTCATTCGATCCACCCACGACGCACCGGAATGCGAAAGGCAATACGATTTTATCTTTTGGCGGATCTGGTCGAAGCCAAGTTTTTGTTCAAAATCTCCTGGGTAAATCATGGTCAGTCTTGGGCTGAACGTTGCTCTTTAAGATTGAGGGAGTCGACAAGAGCAGTATAGATCTGTTCCATTTCCTGCGGGCGGGCAGTATAGTAGTCAAATGATTTTCGGAATACCGAGTCGGGAATACCCGTTTTTGCACTGATCTTTCTCCGAAAATCCTCGAAGATAAGCATCGATGAGTCGGGAGTCACAGAAAGACGATTGATCTTGTCCTCGGCGATATAGACCTCTGTAAGCACCTTCACCATTTCGGCCTTACTGAGTATCGTGGGGTCTTTCTCCTTCCGGCACGACATCACCAGGGTGGACATGGATACCACCAGGCAGCAAACAAACCATTTATTCAAACCTTTCAAATCCTAATACAGCCTAATTGAAACTTTGGGGTCGGCAAAATAGTCATAATTGTCCTATTTTGCGGCCCGGACCGGGATAACCACCCAACCAACAGATTTGGTTCCCGATCCTTACCGACGAGCAGAAATAGTGCCGATGAAAGACATCCTGAAAAAGCTTAGGAAGTTCGAGATTCAGATACGCAAGGCTATCAACAGCCATATGCAGGGTGATTTCCATTCTGTGTTCAAAGGCTCCGGATTGGAATTCGATGACGTTCGGCCATATCAGTATGGTGATGACATCCGCACTATACATTGGACTGTCTCTGCAAAAGGACATGGCACGTTTGTAAAAACCTATAAGGAAGAAAAAGAGCAAACTGTATTCTTTATTCTCGATGTGAGCGCATCGGAAGACATCGGAGGTAACGGCCGTACCAAAGCTGATATCGGCCGTGAGATCTGCGGAGTGCTCACCCTTTCCGCGGTGAAGGAATCCAGTCACGTAGGATTGATCTGCTTCTCTGACGTCAAAGAACGTTATCTCAAACCGGTAAAGGGAAACTCGCAGGCGTATGAGGTTATTAAAGCGCTTGCTACGCTTAATCCAAAGTCATTAAAAACCAATCTCTCGGCAGCAATCTCGTTTGCACTGAACGTCATAAAACGAAGAAGCGTCATCATACTTATTTCGGATTTCATTGATGAGGAGTACCAGAAGAATCTTAAGGCACTTGCTAAAAAGCACGACCTTGTGATGATCCAGGTAACGGACAAGAGGGAAACGCGTTTACCGGCATTGGG
>JAEYXN010000082.1 GCA_023431285.1 Bacteroidota bacterium | reverse complement strand
GGATATAGATTGAAGGAACGGTCTGTGCAGATCATCCTTAATCCAAGCGCAAGTCATTTTGCTATGCGCAAGAGCATCACCCGTGAGCAGGAGCTTGCGATTGACGGCTCAAGATTGTTTGACTGTGTCTATGTGTTTGCCAACCTTCTTGGCAATGAATCCGGGCGAATGATCTACGACGGCGATGTTATTATTGCACAAAAGGGAGAATTACTTGGCGTGAATAAGCGACTTTCTTTTAAGCGCTTTCGTCTCATGCATTGTGATATCGACCTGGCCGATAAATATAAAAGCCAACGTATCCCTGCCACTGACAGTAAAGATGTCAATGAAGAGTTGACGCAGGCGCTTGCACTGGGATTGTTCGACTACCTCAGGAAGAGTAAGGCAAACGGTTTTGTGCTTTCTCTTTCGGGAGGTGCGGACTCTTCCTCATGTGCCGTGTTCGTTGCTGAAATGGTTCGACGGGCATCCGCCGAGTTGGGCTGGGAAGTATTTTATGAGATGCTGGGAATCAAAGCGACTCAGGACGACTTCGACGTTCGTTCCGCAGTGAGGAAGCTTCTCACCTGCGCCTATCAGGGAACACAAAACTCATCCGAAGCAACACTCACAGCAGCCCGTACGTTGGCTGAGTCCATTGGAGCCGGTTTCCATGTCTGGAGTATCGATGAAGAAGTGAATTCCTACACCACCAAAATAGAGCAGGCTCTCGGAAGGAAAATGACCTGGGAACAGGATGACATAGCGCTGCAAAATATCCAGGCCCGTGCGCGGTCTCCGATTATCTGGATGCTTGCAAACGCACACAGGGCCGTGCTCCTTACAACGTCGAACCGGAGCGAGGGGAATGTCGGGTATGCGACGATGGATGGCGACACGAGTGGAAGCCTTGCTCCCATTGCGGGGCTGAGCAAGGTATTCATTCTTCAATGGCTTCGGTGGGCTGAAAAAGAATTAAACTACGAGGGACTCGCCCCCGTGAATCAGCTTCAGCCTACGGCAGAACTCCGTCCGAAAGAACGACATCAGACTGACGAGGCGGACCTGATGCCTTATCCTGTCCTCGCAGAAATAGAACACCACGCGATCTTCCACCATCGTTCTCCCACCGATGTGTATCAGCGTATGTCCAAGGCGTATGATCATGACGAGCTAAAAGGATATGTCAGGAAATTCTTCAGGCTTTGGGCTGCCAACCAGTGGAAGCGGGAACGGCTTGCGCCGGCGTTTCACCTGGACGACCTGAATGTCGACCCGAGAACCTGGTGCCGGTTCCCTATTCTTTCTTCAGGGTTCAAGGACGAATTAGAAAAACTCGATCAAATTTGACTGCACACTACAACGATCCGCTGTAAATAATATTCTACTATCTTTGTCGCCACTATGTCAATACTGAGTTACATCATCTGGAACGGAAGTCCACAGATCTTTGCTTTTGATTCGTTCGCACTGCGTTGGTATGGTCTCCTCTTCGCATTGGGATTTCTGATAAGCCAGCAGATCCTGTATTACATCTACAAGCAGGAAGGAAAGCCTCAGGAAGACGTGGATACGCTTACTATTTATATGGTTATAGCAACGATCATAGGAGCCCGGCTTGGGCATGTGATCTTCTACCAACCGGAGCTGTTCACAGAAAATCCCCTCGGCATAATTCTGCCTTTTGAGTTTAAGCCGTTTCGCTTCACCGGACTTCAGGGACTTGCGAGCCATGGCGGCGCATTCGCTATTCTTTTTGCTTTGTGGCTGTACTCCAGAAAAAGAAAACCCGGACAATCTTATCTCCAGGTTGTCGACAGAATTGTCATTCTAGTGGCTCTAACAGGAGCACTGATCCGCTTTGGAAACTTTTTCAATTCAGAGATTATCGGCAAGCCCACTGACAGCCCCCTCGGCGTCGTATTCGCCAGCAGCTTCAGTGAAACGATTCAGAACAGCAAGGTTGATGTTCAGGATTATGTTGACGATGTGGTATTCCATCGCGCGCCGGGATCCGTTGACGCGGAGGGCCGCGTTCCGATAAGTATATTTCTATTTTTCCGACCAGGTATTGAAGAGCAGGAGGCCCGCAGCTTCACACAGTTCACTGCAGCGGATGTTTTGGATCGCACGGTCCGGGAGCATTTCGCCTTCGATGAAACGACCTCGAAATTTGAAGTGGCCAAAGAACCGGAGGGAAACTACGCTGCCCGGATCTCCACCTATGCTATTGTAAGGCACCCGGCGCAACTGTATGAGTCTGTGGCGTGTGTGGTGCTGTTTATCCTGCTGTTCCTGATCTGGAGGAATTACAAGGCCGCCCTGCCCCCTGGCCGGCTGTTGGGTATCTTTCTGATCTGGTGTTTCGGTCTTCGATTCCTGTTCGAATTTCTCAAAGAACCGCAGGTAGATTTTGAGCGCACGATGTCTCTGAATATGGGTCAAATCCTCAGTATCCCGTTGTTTCTCGCAGGAATAGTCATCCTCGTATTATCGTTCAGAAAAAAGGCTGCGTGATATTCCCAGATTAAAAAAAGTAGCGTTAAACTTGCTAATTGTGAGTGTAGCGCTACAGGATGTTTTCGTTAATTCTTAGTCTCTTTCTTTCCTTCCAGGGAATAAGTCAGGACGCGCCGGCCTCTGGCTTGTCGCCGGATACAGTAAAGCTACGCACAAGGGGTACTCTTCCGGTTGCTGATTCTACAGCGAGGTTCATCCGTATCAATAGAATATTTATTATTGGAAATGACATCACGCGCGACCGCATCATTCGCCGTGAGCTTTCTATTCAGGAAGGCGACGTCATCTACAGCAGCGACCTTCCCGCTATTCTCGCCGTTGAAAAGAAGAAGCTTATCAATACACGGTTGTTCAACCTTGTCAACATCCGCACCCTAGAACTGGAAAAGGATCAGTTCGACATACTCATCGATCTAAAGGAACGCTGGTATACATTCCCCTCTCCGATCTTTGATCTCGCTGACAGGAACTTCAATGAATGGTGGCAGAACTATAACCATGACTTCCGACGTGTGAACTACGGGCTGCGTCTCTATCGCTATAACATGCGCGGACGAAATGAGACGCTCCGGTTTGTCGCGCAGTTCGGATATCTCAAAAGGTTTGAACTCTCCTATCGAATTCCCAACCTCGATCCCGCGCAGAAGCATGGTATCGCCTTTGACTTTGATTATAGTGAAGCACGTAACGTCCCCTACCGGACCCTGAATCACAAGCTGGTGTTCCATGAATTTGATTCAGACACCATTCACCGGCAGACACGCGGCGCAGGTATAACCTATTCATTTCGCAATTCCTTCTACGACACTCATTTTCTAAAGTTGGACTACCGCAATAACAGCATCAGCGATGTCATCCTTGCCAAGAACCCGAATTACCTAGGTGAAGAAGAGAGACGTCAGCAGTATGGTGTTTTGTCATATATATTTACGTCAGACCGTCGCGATTACATAGCCTATCCGTTGCGTGGGTATTTTTTTAACAGCTCCATCAGCAAGAGCGGATTGTCTGCCTCTGACGATCTCAACAAAATAGAAGCCGCCGTAAACTTCTCGAAATATTTCGAGCTGAAGAACAACTTCTATCTTTCAAACAACACGATCGGATACATCAGCGCCCCGAATAAACTTTCCTACTATAATTATGGTGCTTTGGGATACCGGCGCCAGTTTGTGAGAGGTTACGAACTGTATGTGATTGAAGGGCCTGCTTACTTCATGAACAAAACAACATTCAAGAAACGCCTCCTTTCCAGAAATTACCATTGGGGTGCAATGCCTTTCGATAAGTTCAGAGATATTCCTTTGTCCATTTATGTCAAGACTTACGCTGACATCGGCTACGTAAAAAATTACGACGACTACGAAGCAGGTAAGCTGCTTACGAATAAGTTGCTCTCTGGGTTTGGTGGTGGAATTGACATCATTGGTTCATACGATCTTGTATTCCGTTTTGAATACACTTTCAATATCGAAAACGAGCGCGGCTTCTTCTTTCACATCCGCAAGGAATTTTAGTCCTGCTTTCCAGAGTGCACAGGGAAATTGGTTGACCTACCTTTCCGGTGGCTAATCAATCCCGTTGTGTATTATCTTTTTACCATCGTATTCTTTGCGGCGCACATTCAGCTTGCTTTTGGTCAGGGTGAAACACTGGTCAATCCGCGGGCCAGTGGTCTTGCTTATGCCAGTTCCACACTTAAAGATGAATGGGCAGCCTTTTCCAATCCCGCAGCCGCGGCTGGTTGTAGCCTAGTAGTCGCATCTTCTCTTTCAATGGCTCCAGGGTTTCCTGTATGGAATCGCGCAGCGGCGGCAACAACGCTTCCGTTTCTTCGCGGGGGACTCTCTGCCGGCTTTCTGCGTACAGGTGACGCGCTGCTTAATCACCAGGTGATCGCTGCGGGATATGCAGAGAAGATAGGAATAGCTGCGCTTGGATTCACCCTACAAATGCATCAGTTCACAGCGGAAGGATACGGCACCAGGTTCGCTCCAACCATATCCGCAGGAGGAATTACGGACTTGTATCCCTGGTTGTCAATCGGTGCTTATGTAACCAGCGCCACACAACCCAGGATCTCGGAAACTGAAAGGCTTTCCGCACACTTCCTGCTGGGGGCGTCGATGAAAGTATCCCATAACGTTATTGTGCTCGCCGAAGTCGAAAAGGATATTTTGAGAGAAGCAGTAGTCAAAACCGGTATCGTCTATGAATTAAAGAAGAACTTCATCGTACGGACAGGCTTCTCCCCATCGCCCATGCTTGCCTCTTTTGGATTCAGCATCAGGAAAGGAGCGCTCACTATCGATTATGCTTTCATATTTATTCCTGGTGTCATTGCCCGCCATCAGGGTGGATGTTCCTATACTCTTCGAAAAAAATGAATACAGCGTTCACCATATTCTTTCTGATGATGGGTTGCATAATCGCCAGTGCACAGAACGATGCAGACGAAACATATGAACAATTCCTCCTTACAGAAGAAAGTCAGGATGAAGGCGCCTCGATGGAAAACATCCTCCAGCTACTGAGTCATCCGGTAAATCTGAACACAGCCACAAAGGAAGATCTGCAGATGCTTCCTTATCTCAGTCCAATGCATATCGATAACATCATGGCTTATCGCAAAAAAGAGGGAAACTTTATTTCTGTCTATGAACTCCAGGCGGTGGAGGGTATGGATGTGGAGCTTATCCGGAAGATCAAACCAATGATTGATGTGAAGCCACCTTCGGAGGTGATTGACCGGAATCTTTTCCGACGCATAAAACGCGAGGGAGAGACTTATGCCGCGGTGCTTATGGTAACCCCCATACAGCGCAAGGCTGGTTTCAGCGCAGAAGATGAGATGCAACGATTCAATGGCTCTCCTTATCGGATGCTGGTTCGTCTTCGCTCCTATCAGCCAGGGGATTTCAGCTTCGGTATCACAGCCGAGAAAGACGAAGGTGAACGTCTTGAATGGAACAAACAGTATAGAAAAGCCGGATTCGATCATCTTTCGTTTCATGCGCAGCTGGTGAATAAGGGACGGCTGAGAAACCTGATCGTTGGTGACTATCAATGTCAATTCGGACAGGGCCTGGTTTGGGGAGGAGCCTCGGGATTTCAGAAGGGATCGGAGACAGTGGTGGCGATCCGCAAAGCAAATGTCGGGTTGGTGCCGTACACATCTGCTTATGAAAGCGGATACTTCCGGGGAGCGGGTGCGACTGTCAGTGTTTCGAAAGACATTTTTGCAACGGTTCTCCTTTCTCGTGCAAGACGAGATGGGAACGTTCGTGGTGAAGAGGATGATCCTGAAATCTCTGCTGTTTCAACGACAGGTCTTCATCGTAGTGAGAATGAAATGACGATACGCAAAGCGATCACTGAGCGTGTTTTCGGCGGGGCGCTCTCCTGGCGAAAAAGTAATGCGGAAGCAGGTTTGACATTCCAGAATATATCGTTCGATGCGACGATGATTCCGAGGCCGCAACCCTACAATCAATTTGTTTTTCGTGGAAGATCGAACACTAACATGGGAATGTATGTCAATTACAACTGGCAGAGCTTTGCCTTCTTTTCAGAGTTCGCCATGAGCGCATCTCACGGACACGCATTCATTTCTGGAGTACTGGCACCCCTTTCAAAGCGACTTGAGTTTTCGTTTGCCTATCGGAATTACGCCAAAGACTTTCATCCCTTCTTCAACAACGGGCTTTCTGAAAACACACTCGCACAGAATGAAAGAGGAATCTACTGGGGATGGAAATACAAGATCAGTCGAAGATTCTCCATGAACGCGTATGCCGACATGTTTGAATTTCCGTGGTTGAAGTTCAGGACGTATGCGCCATCCGGGGGATCAGAACTCCTTGTAAGAGTGATGTGGCAACCCTCGAGAACAACGTTGGTTTATTTGCAGGCCCGCCAGGAAACGAAGCGTAGAAACAAGAGTGAAGACGAAGATCCCTCCTATGCATTGGGGAAAACCACTAAGTACAATTACTGGTTGAATGTCGAGTATCCTTTAACACGGACGTGCCGGTTACGCACCAGATTACAGGCAAGTCAGTTTCGATTTAGTGGAAAGATCACAGCAGGTCTGCTCCTCTTTCAGGATGTGGCTGCCACATTTGGGAAGCTTAAGGTCACTGCGCGATATGCAATGTTTGATACTGATGATTTTGACAACCGGTTATACGCATATGAGAACGATGTGTGGTTGTCTTATTCACTTCCGGCATACTATGGAAAAGGAACGCGGCAATATCTGATGGTTCAATACAAGCTCAATCGTGCGTTCACATTCTGGGTACGATTTGGACATACTCGTTATATCGGTGTCTCATCAATTGGCTCCGGGCTTGACAAGATTGAAGGAAATGTAAAAAATGACCTTAAATTTGAGACGAGAATAAGGTTTTGATTAAGAATCTATGCATGCCATCAACCAGATTACGCCGGAGACAATAGTGATCATGTGCGTGGGCGGAATCATTTTTGTGCTCGTTTTTCGGGCCATCTTCCGCCGCGGGAGGTAATATTTCTTTCTGTTTCCAATTCTGCTACTCGAATTCACCGACCAACCGTAGTTTTCAATCGATGACCGGAGGTTGGTTTGGCCGAATTAGTCCGGTTATTAGCATACAATAAACAAAGAACTATGAAAATCCGCCTTGTTCTCACACTTACGCTGATCGCGGCATCATTGACGTCGATGGCGCAGGTAACGAAGAAAACGCTCGAACTTCCGGAGTTCAAGAGCATTTATGTTAATTCAAACTATTCGGTTTACCTGAAACAGACCAATAAACAGGAAGTGACGGTCGAAGCGCTTTCCGAGATTTTCTCTGCTACGGAGATCAAAGTTGAAAACGGAGTATTGATGATCAACATTGAGCGGAAGCCTGATAATCCAAATAAGAGTCTTTGGGCGAAGATCGATGACATCAAGCTGAACCCAACTATGAAGATCTTCATCAGCATGAAGAACATCAACGAACTTCAGGTAAACGGCAACGGAAAGATCATTTCAGAAAACTCGATTGCTGCTGATAATATCGTGCTGGGTATTGCAGGAAACGGATCGATGGATCTGGACTTGAAAGGGAATACTATCAAAGCAGAGGTTACCGGAAATGGAAACATGACCCTGCGTGGCTACGCCTCTAATGTCGATGCGCTGGTAAGCGGCCCGGGAACATTGAACGCGTTTAATTGTCCGATGGATAATGCAAAGGTAAAGGTCAGCGGTTCTGGTCTTTGCCAGTTGAACGTAACGCAGACCATGGACGCGCTTGTCCTTGGCAACGGCCAGGTGAAACACAAGGGTAACACAAAGAACACCACCAAGAAGGTATATGGATCGGGTGTGGTAGAACGGGCATTTTAACAACAGTTGTTTCCTAATCAGAAAGGGCGATCCTTCGGGGTCGCCTTTTCCTTTTTTGAGAGGCGAAGACTTGGGAGCAATTCAGAAAATTATCTATATCTTTGGGGTGTTAATTGATTAATCTCAACAGGGCCGTCCCAATTTTCTATTGAACAGTTCGTTAGTTTCTCAGTTACGTTAATTATTTCCAATTTATTATTTAGTAGTACAAATGAACATTTACGTTGCCAACATCCCTTTTAAGGCATCCGAAGAGGAATTCAGGGGTTTATTCGAAGAGTATGGTGAAGTTGCTTCTGCAAAGATCATCATGGACAAAGTTACTAACCGCAGCCGTGGTTTCGGCTTTGTTGAAATGCCTGATGAGGAATCTGCTCGTCAGGCTATCAGCAACCTGAATGGTTTTACTTTCCTTGGCAAGACACTCGTTGTCAATGAAGCAAGACCTAAGACAGACGCTCCCCGCACGGGAGGATACAACAGGAATGGTGGCGGTTTCAACCGCAGGAACGAATATTAATCAGAGTATCCGTCGACATCAAAGACCGTCTTAAACGACGGTCTTTTTTTGTGCTGTCCTGCAGCAGCGATTAAGCAAACAACCTGAGATACCGGAGATTTTCATTGAACGAGTGATTCGTTTTTCGTAAACTTTGTAATACACCAAATACTATTTCCAATGAGCGTCATTACCGATGTCGAAAGATGGGGTAACAATCATCGCCCTGCTTTCCTGGATTTAGTGCGCATCGTTCTCGGGGTGTTTATCACCTATAAGGGACTGTACTTCATTACCAATATGAATCAGCTTGAAATGACGGCTTCCGGCATCAACACTTATTTCGCCGGCGCTTTCCTCGCGCATTATATCGTGTTTGCTCACATCCTTGGAGGGCCAATGATCGCCGTGGGCCTCTTCACCCGAATCATCAGTCTAATGCAGCTTCCGATTCTTATAGGAGCCGTTTTCATGGTCAACTACCCCAGAGGCTACATGGGTATCGGCCACCATATGGAGCTCTGGGTGTCCCTTCTGGTATTGATCGGCCTGATTGTCCTGGTGATTTTCGGCGCGGGACAGTATTCGATCGATGCAAAAAGAAGAAAGGAATTCCTCTCTGCCCAGCACTAAAACCAATTTCTTACCTAAACCGGGGCATTCCGAGTCATATCGGAGTGCCCTTTTTGTTTTTTGCATTATCTTCGGCGCTCGCGTTTTATGTACATCATTGGCATCGATATCGGCACCGGGAGCACCAAAGCGGTCGCACTGGATGAACACGGCAACACACTGATCTCAGCGCAGATCCCCTACCCGACGCTAAGCCCGGGTCCCGGGTTGTCCGAGCAGGATCCTGAAGTGATCTGGGCCGCCTTTACAAAGTGCGTGGCACGCATCACAACATCCCTTTCAATTCCTCCCGAAGCCATTGCCCTAAGTTCTGCCATGCACTCGCTGATCTGCGTTTCGGAGACAGGGCAGCCCCTGGCCAACATGATCACCTGGGCTGATAACCGCAGTGCAGAAGTCGCCGGCAAGCTGAAAAACTCTCCTCTTGGAAAAAAGCTTTATGCTGAAACCGGTACGCCTGTTCATGCAATGGCCCCGCTTTGCAAATTGCTTTGGATGAAGGAAAACGATGCGGAGCTTTTCGGAAAGACAGCGAAATTCATTTCTATAAAAGAGTACTGCTGGTTCCGAATGTTTTCGAAGTTCGAAACCGATTATTCCATCGCCTCTGCTACGGGTTTATTCGACATCAATAGATGCAAGTGGCATGCAGACGCGCTGGAGCTGGTGGGCATCAATGATTCAAGACTTTCCACACCTGAGAACACCAGCTTCTTCCGATCCGGTATAAAAGAGACTGTGGCTGTTGAAATGAATCTGCCATCCTCCACAAAAGTTGTTATCGGTGGTAGCGATGGGTGCCTCGCCAATGTGGGGAGCTTTGCGACCGAACCTGGCATCGCAGCACTCACGATCGGAACAAGTGGAGCGATTCGCGTTGCTGGCCATACTGCAGCCGTGGATGTGGAGTTCATGCCTTTCAATTACCGTCTCGACGAAAAGACTTTCATATCAGGCGGTCCTATCAACAACGGAGGGGCTGCACTGAAATGGTACGCTGAGAGTATTCTGCAGCGAACACTTAGTTCGGAAGCGGATTACGAAGCGATCCTGAAACCAGCGGAAAGCGTGCCCCCGGGTAGCGACGGTCTTGTGTTCCTACCCTATATCCAGGGAGAGCGCGCACCTATCTGGAACAGCGACACGTGCGGAGTGTTCTTTGGAATTACGTCGCGCCATAAACAAATACATTTTACCCGCGCAGTGCTTGAAGGGATTACATTCTCCCTTTTTCAGATAGCAAGATCTCTTAAGAAGAGTGGTCTTGACATCTTTGAAATTCGCGTGAGCGGCGGGTTCGTCAAGTCAAAATTTTGGGTGCAGCTTCTGGCAGATATTTTTGGAAAGCGTGTCCGCCTCGCCAGCGGGGATGATGCTTCCGCGATCGGCGCAGCAATGATAGCGATGAAAGCATTGGGTATGACGACTCCTGCTGAGAACGGTTCTCACTCCATTGTATTCGATCCTGATCCCGAGGCCCATGAAGTTTACATGCAACGAACTTTTCCTATGTACGAGAATCTCTATAAGGCCCTCGTCGGTGAGATGAAGACATTTCACGAAAACAGAACAGAATCAACAGATACTTTACAACATTCATCCCTCAAATAATTATGCAAATCGGACTGGTAGGACTTGGCAAAATGGGTTTCAACCTTGCGCTTAACATCAAAGGCAAAGGACACGATGTGGTTGCTTTCGACATCAACACTCAGACACTTGAAGCGATCTCTGCAAAAGGTGTAAAGACCGTAACATCGTTGAAAGACCTTGCTGAGTCATTGACCACAAAACGTGTCATCTGGTTGATGATCCCTGCGGGCCCGCTCGTGGATAGTACCCTCGAACAACTCAAGCCGTTTCTTTCGGTTGGCGATATTATTATTGACGGAGGCAATTCAAACTATCATGATTCTGTCCGCAGGGGTAAAGACTTACAGGCGTTGCAGATCGACTATCTTGATTGTGGCACGAGTGGCGGAACGGAAGGCGCTCTTCACGGAGTCTGCGCTATGATCGGAGGAAATCGTTTTGCCTTCAACTATTGTGAATCCCTGTTCAAAGATATTTCCGTTCCTGATGGCTACCTGTACTGCGGTCCGGGCGGTTCCGGCCACTTTGTGAAGATGATTCACAACGGTATTGAGTACGGCATGATGCAATCTATCGCCGAAGGATTTGAAGTAATGCACAAGTCTGAGTTCCCACTCGACCTGGAAAAGGTTGCCCGCGTCTGGAACCATGGATCGGTTGTACGCAGCTGGTTAATGGAACTTACAGAGAACGCATTGCGCAAAGATCCGGGACTTGACTCAATTCGTGGAGTAATGCATTCTTCAGGAGAAGGCAAGTGGACACTGGAAACTGCCCTGGAAAAACAGATAGCCACTCCGGTAATCGCATTATCGCTCTTGATGCGATATCGTTCAAAAGAGGATGATACATTCTCCGGAAAGATTGTCGCAGCGTTGCGTAATGAATTTGGTGGACACGCCGTCGAGAAGAAGTAAGCTTCTCACGCAGGTTTGTTTCCGCGCTTCAGCTCAATGATCGTAAGCTCCGGCGGCATTCCAACGCGGCCGGGGTAACCGAGATAGCCAAATCCTCGGTTTACATAGAGATACTGTGATCCTTCCTGGTACAGACCGGCCCATTGCTTGTAGACATACTGCGAAGGGCTCCATTTTATTTTGCCAACCTCAATACCGAATTGAAAACCATGAGTATGTCCTGCGAATGACAAATCAATGTCGGGATAAAAAGGCCTGACCTGCGCATCCCAGTGGCTTGGGTCATGAGATAGCAGAAGCTTCACCGAAGCATCATCCGTACCCTGGTGAGCAAGGTCAAGACGACCATATTTTGAAAATCTTCCCGCGCCCCAGTTTTCAATGCCGATTATGGCAATCTTATCACCTCCTTCTGTGAGAAGTCTATTTTCATTCAGAAGCAGATCAAAGCCCATTTGTTTATGTCCGGCAAAGAAGTCTTTCAGATTTTTTTTCTTCGCGTCAACTGAAGGCCAGCTCATGTAGTCACCGTAGTCGTGGTTGCCAGTGGTGGAGAAAACGCCGTAAGGAGCCCGAAGCTTATCGAACACGTTGATGTAGTCAGTCAACTCCGAAGACTGGTTATTGACAAGATCACCCGTCACGAGAATGACATCAGGCTTTTCCCGCAGAAACATTTCAACGCCTCCCTTCACTGCTGTTCTATTGAAGAAACTACCGGTATGGATATCACTGAGCTGACCGATCTTAATTCCGTCAAACGCTTTGGGTAGATTTGGCAGGTACACTGTCTTGCGGCGAACGCGATAGTCATGGGCACCGCTTAGAATTCCATAAGCCATGGTTCCAAATGGAACGGCAGTAGCTACCAGCGCTACTCTCGAAAGAAACTCGGAGCGGGGAATAGGGTCTCCGCCTATCTGCCCATCAGCGCCACGAT
>JAEYXN010000223.1 GCA_023431285.1 Bacteroidota bacterium | reverse complement strand
CGGTTACAGGGATTGATATCGCCTCTCCCGCCATCCAGAAACTGAAATGGTCCGGCTTCTTCGATAAGTCACCTGTGGGCATTAAGAATGGGTCACCCGCGCAGATCGTGGAAAAGATTCTTGACGTGAAGTGGAAGCTCAAAGACTCCGACCGAGATATGGTTGTGATGTGGCATCGCTTCCTCTACGAACTTGAGGGCCGCACCAAAGAAGTGCAGGCATCGCTCGTTGTCACTGGAGAAAACTCAGTCTATACGGCGATGGCGCGAACAGTAGGACTACCGTTGGCTATTGCAGCCAGACTCGTGCTCAATGGAAAGATCAATCTGCATGGCGTTCGAATACCCATTACCAGCGACATCTATGCACCGGTTCTTGAGGAACTCACAAAATATGGCGTCAATGTGGTGGATGCAGAAAATGACTTAAACTGATATCCTTATAGAGAGAGCGTCATCGCCAGGAACGCTCCTCACAGAAAGAAGCTTCACAACTTTCGCTCGCGTTCCATCTCGAACTCGCGGTCTACGAGAAGCCCCGGAGAGTTCGCCGCAGCAACAGCGAGTCTGTCGCATCGTTCATTTTCAACATGGCCGGCATGGCCACGCACCCATACGAACTTAGGTTTGAATCTTTTGTGTAAAGGGATGTACCGCTTCCATAGATCAACATTCGCCTTGTCTTTGAAATTCTTCTTCTCCCAGTTCCATAACCATCCTTCTTCAACTGCCTTAACAACATATTGAGAGTCGGAATAAACTGTAACCGGAATTCCCTCTTTTTTGATTGTCTCAAGTCCTTTGATCACTGCAAGAAGCTCCATACGGTTATTGGTGGTAAGACGAAATCCTTCAGAGAGTTCTTTCTCATAATTCCCGTAGCGCATGACTACACCGTATCCTCCCGGCCCTGGATTTCCCTGGGCTGCGCCGTCAGTATATATCTTGATCATAGTGCGTGGGTCTTGAAGATCTTAACTGCGATGGCCATCAGGATAACGCCGAAGACTCTCCGAAGAACGGCGAAGCCCGACTTCCCGATCACTCTTTCAAGCCAGGAGGATGACCGCAGCACAAGGTAGACAAACAGACAGTTCAGAAGAATTCCGACAAGGATATTCCACTCTCCGTAGACTGATCTCAAGGACAGAATGGTTGTTAACGTCCCTGCGCCGGCGATGAGTGGAAAGGCTAATGGTACTATCGATCCTGATCCCTGTGCGTCCGGATCGTCCTTGATAAGTGTAACGCCAAGGATCATTTCGAGTGCAACGATAAAGATCACGATGGAGCCGGCCACTGCGAAGCTGGCCACATCAAGGCCGAACAGTTGGAGAATAGAAACACCCACAAACAAAAACGAACACATCAATCCAGCGGAAATGAGGGTTGCCTTTGCAGCTTGTATCTTGCCTTCGCGCTTGCGAATGATAATGATGAAAGGGATCGATCCCAGAATATCGATAACGGAAAAGAGGATGAGCGTCACCGAGAATATCTCTTTGAGGTCAAGCATGCCGCAAAGGTAAAATCTTTCCCCTGTCCTTAATATTTCTTCAGAAAGGATTTCAGGGTTTTTATCTCTTTGTCGGAGAGCGCCGGAAAATTAGCGATCCGGAAAGTGTAAGGCTTGAAAGGACCATACCCTTCTCCAAGCAAAATGCCGTTCTTTTTTGCTTCAGCTTTGATCTTCTTAATATCGCCTTCGGGTGCCTTGACAGGAATTACTGTATACGAATGGACGTTGGTCTCATCCACAAGGTGTGAAATCGATTCGCGCTCTTCAAGAAAATCTATCCACTCCTCATAACGGCCGACCACTTTTTTGTGGATGTCGCTCATAGAAGGAGCATCCTGCATGATACGCATCAGCAGATAGATAGCCATTACGTTGGGTGTAAAGGATGTCTGCCATTTAAGCGCCATCTCCGTCATGAAAAGAAGACTGTTGTAATGCTTCTTTTCATTAATGGTGGAAGCTCTTCCAATCGCGCGTGGTGAACAGATCATTAGCCCAAGACCCGCCGGCATACCAAAACATTTTTGCACAGACGCAAACCATATGTCCGCGCTCGTGAAGTCAAGACGTATACCCGCCATAGAAGAGGTTGCATCCACAGCGATAAGCGCATGAGGATTATTATCGCGCAACTTCTTAAGATGCCTTCCGGAAACCTGCGTACCGTTGGAGGTCTCATTTTGTGTAATGCAGATCACTCCTTCGTAATCTTTTGGAATGAGCGATACATCTAAAGGATCGTTCAACCCGAAAGGAGACGAGATTGCTTCGTGATGTAGTTTCTTTGTGTACTCAAACCATTTTTGTCCGAAGGCGCCGTTATGAAAGTGGTATGACCCACGATCGTTCAACGACTGTGCGATGATCTCCCAGCATTCCGTGGCAGAACCGGTGTAGAGAATAACATAATCACGTGGGATTTTCAACCTCTGACGAAGAAGCGAAATCGTCTTACGGTTCATCACCATGAACTCTTCGCTACGATGGTTAACACTTAGGATGCCGGCTTTGTAAGCGTCACGCACGTATCCGGGAATAGAATCGTAAACTTTAGAGGGTCCGGGATAAAAAGAAATCATATCTTGAATAAAAAGAGAGTCAGTTCTTTGTTTTGCTAAGGAAGTATTGCAGAGCCATTACATAACCTTGCATACCAAATCCGGTAAGCATGCCCACACACTTTGACGTGATAAGACTCTTGTGACGGAATTCTTCGCGCGCATACACGTTGGAAATGTGAACTTCCACCGCCGGCGTCTTGATAGCCCCCAGAGCGTCATGGATCGCGACCGATGTATGGGTGTAAGCACCGGCATTGATAATGATGCCGTCGAAGGAAAATCCAATTTCCTGAATCCTGGTTACGATCTCTCCCTCGATGTTCGACTGAAAATAATGCAGCTCTTCATCAGGAAATTGTTTTCGTAAGTCATCAAAAAACTCTTCGAAGGACTGGTTCCCGTAGATAGTAGTCTCCCGCTTACCAAGGAGATTCAGGTTCGGTCCGTTAATGATCTGGATGCGCATCGATAATAAGTAAAAGTCCTGCCCAATTTAAAAACAATTTTGCTAGTACGGGTGGCCGGATTGTATTTAAAGACGTTCTTTGTATTCCATGTGGGATCTTCAGATCAAACAGTTCAACCATTATCTTAGAATAGAGCGCTCGCTTTCACCGAATTCAGTAGAGGCTTACATCCGCGACGTGACGATGCTGTCACAATTCCTTGAGCTGAAGCATCTAAAAACATCTCCGCAGCATGTAACATCCAAACACCTGCAGGGTTTTCTCGAATACATCAATGAGCTCGGCATGAGCGCCTACAGCCAGGCAAGAATTCTTTCAGGCATTAAGGCATTCTATAAGTACCTGATTTTTGAGGAGCTCATAGAGAATGATCCCACTGCTCTGATTGAAGGTCCTAAGCTGGGCCGAAAGCTTCCGGATACACTAAGCTTTCACGAGATAGAAAGATTACTCGAGGCGGTTGATCTCTCTACTCCGGAGGGAGCCCGTAATCGCACGATGCTCGAAGTTCTTTACTGCTCAGGTCTCCGCGTAAGCGAACTGGTCGAGCTTAAGATGGCCAACGTGTACTTTGATATTCGTTTCCTTCGTGTGATAGGGAAAGGCAACAAAGAGCGACTCGTTCCTTTTGGAAGCGATGCGGAAAGGTATATGCGAATCTATATCGATGAAGTCCGTGGCCGTCCTCCTCATGCCGCCCCTCAGAAAGGATACGAGAATCATCTCTTTCTCAATCGCAGAGGAAAGAAGCTGACCCGTGTGATGGTGTTTACCATCATAAAAAATCTTGCAGCGCAGATCGGACTCAGGAAGACGATCAGTCCACATACGTTCAGACATTCTTTTGCCACGCACCTTATTGAAGGCGGCGCCGATCTCCGTGCAGTGCAGGAAATGCTGGGGCATGAATCAATCA
>JAEYXN010000219.1 GCA_023431285.1 Bacteroidota bacterium | reverse complement strand
CGGCCGCATCTGCTTGCCCTTTCGCTTCACGATATAGCTCATGATCTTGTCGAGAAGGAGAACCTTGGTCTTCACCGAAGACCGGAACTTCTGCTCGAATTCCTCCATTTCACGGGCGATTGGGGCCTTGATATCGTCGAGACGTAAAGACATTAACGCGCAATAATACGCAGGAACCGCCAATCCTCAATCACCCGGGAAGCTCAGAAATGTTTTTGTAACCCTCGAATGATGCTCTAACTTGACATTTGACAAAGTACTGCCGTATTTGGGAGCATGATCCTTTCGGGCAATTTCTGGGATGCCGTGCTGTTTAGCATTGTTGTGCTCGCTGTGGCGGTGGTCGTTGGAAGGCTCCTCAGGTCTATTATCGGACGTTTTGTTAGAACCGCCTCCACAAAACTCAAGGTTGACCCGACCAAGTATAGTTTTCTGAAAAACGCGGTCGAGTTCGTGGTGTACATTATCGCGTTCATCATTATTTTCAATTCTATCCCTGCCTTAAAAAATTACGGTACCGCTCTCTTTGCGGGAGCTGGTGTCCTCGCCGCAATTGTTGGTTTCGCTTCACAGTCTGCATTCTCCAACATCGTCAGTGGTATCTTTATCGTGATCTTTCGTCCGTTCAGTGTCGGCGACAGGGTTAGGGTAGGACAACTTTACACTGGCGATGTTGAAGATATCACGCTTCGCCATACGGTGATCAAAGACTTTGAAAACCGGCGCATTGTTATTCCAAACAGTGTGGTGAATAACGAAACAATTATTAACTCTACCATCGCGCAGGATGACCTTTGCATGTTCATTGAAGTTACCGTCAGCGTCGATTCGGATGTAGACCAGGCGTTGCGCATCCTTCAGGAAGAAGCAATGAAGCATCCCGAATGCCGCGACCGAAGGACCCCTGAGGAAATTGAAAGTGGCGATCCGCAGGTTGTCGTAAGGTTGATCAACATCGTGGAAACCGGACTCCAACTGAGGGCCTATGCGTGGGCTCAAACTCCTCGCCTGGGTTTTATCATGAAATGTGATGTATTGCGAAGCGTCAAGAAACGATTCGACGGTTGCGGAATCCGGCTCGCTCATACCTATCAAAAGATCATTATTCAAGGGTCGCTACCACCGCCACCACCGTTGTCATGACCAGTCAAAAAACAATCCTCGAACTTATTGCCTACAACCGCACCGAATACGAAAGGTTCGATGATCTTCCTGCCGATAAGCTTTGCCAGCTTCAACAGGAAGACCGCGTGAACTGGATAAACCTCGACGGTTTATATCAGCATGAAATGGTTGATTCATTGCAACAGCATTTCAACCTCCACTCACTCCTTGTGGAAGATGTGCTGACGGACCATCGCCCAAAAGCTGAAGAGTTCGACAACTACTTCTTCTTCACTCTGAAAATGCTACACCGGATTGACGGTGTGAAGATCGACTATGAGCAGATCAGCTTTGTATTGGGAAAGAACTACCTGCTCAGCTTCCAGGAAAAAGAAGGTGACTTGTTCGACGGATTCCGCGAACGCATCAGGCTTGATCAGGGGCGCGTGAGAAAAAAGGGTGCTGATTACCTGATGTACCGTCTCACTGATATCATCGTAGATAATTATTACAACGTACTCGATCACATTGGCGACCGCGTTGATG
Source organism: Bacteroidota bacterium (assembly GCA_023431285.1). Lineage (GTDB taxonomy): Bacteria > Bacteroidota > Bacteroidia > Cytophagales > Cyclobacteriaceae > Ohtaekwangia. The sequence continues at coordinate 15,409 of JAEYXN010000219.1, read as the reverse complement.
AAATGGAAGAGAATGCCTACGAAGATCCCTCGAATAGTTCCTTCAACAAAATTCAATCATTGAAGAAGGAGCTCATCCACCTTCGGAAAGCCCTGTCGCCACTACGGGATGCCTTGGGAAAAATTCTAAAGGGAGAATCTGATTTTATTCTGGAAGAGAATCTCCCGTTCTATTCCGACGTTTATGATCACGTTATTCATCTTATTGATTCATTGGATACTTATCAGGATATGACTTCAAACCTTCTGGATGTCCATATGCACGCAATGAACAACAAGATGAATGAAGTCATGAAGGTCCTCACGGTAATTTCCACAATTTTTATTCCTCTCACATTCATCGTCGGCGTATATGGGATGAACTTTGAAGTCATGCCGGAACTCAAGTGGCAGTACGGCTACCTGTCTGTCTGGTTATTGATGATCCTTGTTGTATTGGGAATGTTATCCTTTTTCAGGTACAAGAAGTGGTTCTGATTTTACAGCAACAAAAAAAAGGCCATCGAACGATGGCCTTCCTGGTTTCTTATCTTAATATTTAGATCCGCCTTTCGAGATCGTCAATCTTCGCCTGGGCTTCTGTCTTACCCATCGAAAGCGCTTTCTTATAAAGTTCAACCGCTTCCTTCAGTGTTTCTTTCTTTTTCTTTGGAGCAAGTTTAGTACGATTCGCAGCTTCTTCCACAGCTTGAGCGCGTGCATAGTAAGCATCTGCTTCGGTCATCTTGCTTTGGATCATCAGCTCCTGAATGCGTGCTTCGATCAATGCGAGCTCCTGGCTCTTTTGTTCAATCTCCGACTGCTTGTCAACCAATTCCTTCTCCTGCATGCCTACGGTGGTGATGAGGTTTTCATTCTCATTACGGTATTTATCCACCTGCTCCTGCATTGCCGCAATCTCACTGGTCTTCTTCTCCAGATCCGCACGCAGCTGCTTTATGGTCTTTGAAAAAGCGCCGGCGTTTGCCTTCGATTTAGATAGCGATTTTTCCAGGTCATCAATCTTCCTCTGTGAATCGCGGACGTAGCTGTTGATGTCTTTCATCCGCTCTTTGTAGTCAGCGTAGGTTGTTCCTTCCGCCATGTTGACTCTGAGTAATTGACGGCTGGCGTCAATGGAATCCATCAGAACACCCACTTCTGTGAGCGTCTGTGCCATGCGTTGGCTGGTTTCAAGTTCAACCTGGAGAGAGTCGATGCGAGACTGCATCTGTTCTTTTTCTTTCGTATCGCAGCTCAGCATCAATGCGGCCACCGGCACACAAAATATCAGCTTTCTAAGCATAAAACTTGTTAATTAAGGGGTTCAGCAACAAAAGTACTCCTCTTTTTGCCGACAACCGACCACTTTGGAGTTTTTTTGTTAGAGGATGAGGATGGCGAATTCCCCCTCAAATGAGCAATTAGAAATGTTTTCTCTTTGCTATTGGGCGAATGAGTCTAACTTTGCGACCGTTTTTTTCACACCCGAAACTGCGTCAATGGAGAAATTAGTTTCCGCTCAAACCCGCATCGCAGACTTAGGAAAACCCCGCGTTGTGGTTATCGGAGGGGGGTTTGGAGGACTCGAAGTAGCCAAAGGCCTCAAAGGCGTCAAGGCTCAAACCGTCCTCGTCGATAAGTTCAATCATCATTGCTTTCAGCCGCTTCTTTACCAGGTGGCGACATCCGGACTTGAAACCAACTCAATCGTCTTTCCCTTTCGAAAGAGATTTGCCGACCAGGAAGACTTTTTCTTCAGACTGGCGGAGGTTACCCGTGTGGTCCCTGAAGATAATGTGATCGAAACATCAATAGGTAGCATCCGCTATGACTATCTGGTGATAGCCAACGGTGCGACCACCAATTTCTACGGAATGCAGGACGTTACACAGAATGCGCTTCCGATGAAAACCATCATCGATTCGATCAAACTAAGAAACATCATCATCCGGAATTTCGAGAATGCATTGCTTGCAGAAGACGCGGATGTGATGAACAGCTTTATGGATTTCGTTATTGTGGGTGGTGGCCCCACGGGCGTAGAGCTTGCCGGCGCTCTTAGCGAATTGAAGAACCATGTCTTCCCTAAAGATTATCCGGAGCTGGAAATCGGACACATGGACATTCACCTTATTGAAGCAACGCCCAGGCTGTTGAATGGGATGTCAGAGGTGGCGGGAAGGAAAGCTAAAGAATACCTGGAACGAATGGGGGTGCAGGTTCACCTTGACATGGCGGTGGAGTCCTATGATGGGCACACGGTCAGATTTAAGAGCGGGGCCGAACTGAAAAGCCGGACTCTCATTTGGGCAGCAGGTGTGACAGGGCAACCGATAGCGGGAATCCAACCGGAGGTGCTGGGCCGGGGACGGCGCATTCTTGTCGATGAGTTTAACCTTGTCAAAGGATATTCTAATATCTTTGCTGTCGGCGATGCGGCATTAATGGAAGGCGATCCGAAATTTCCGAATGGTCACCCTCAAATGGCGCCACCCGCGATGCAGCAAGGCAGGTTGGTCGCGAAAAATATTGCCAGGTTAATTGCAAAGAAAACGTTGATACCATTTCGATATAAAGACCAGGGCAGCATGGCAACCGTTGGACGAAATAAAGCTGTCGTCGATCTGAAAGCGTTTAAAACGCAAGGTGTGATAGCATGGTTTATCTGGATGTTTGTCCACCTGATTTCCATCATCGGGTTCCGGAATAAATTCTTCGTTCTGTTGAGCTGGCTGTGGAGTTACTTCTCATACGATAAAAGCAACCGAATCATAATAGCTCGTCCAAAAGACGGCGTGCAATAAATGGCCACAACGAATGATAAGTATGTAACTCCGCTATCGACAGCAGGTGTTTTAATTACGATCGGGATAGTTTTTGGTGATATTGGTACGTCACCCATCTACACACTCCGCTTTATCCTCGGAAAACATGAGATTACGGAAGAACTTGTCTTCGGCGGACTCTCCTGTATTTTCTGGACACTTACGTTAGTCACAACCGTAAAGTATGTTTATCTCGCCCTGAGCGCTGACAACAAAGGTGAAGGCGGGATCTTTGCACTCTACGCCCTGGTCAGGCGATACAAGGCCGGCTGGGTGATCTACCCCGCAATCCTTGGTTGTGCGACACTCATCTCCGATGGGTTGCTCACACCAGCGTTCAGTGTTTCGTCCGCTATCGAAGGCCTGAGAGTACTCAATCCCGACATATCACATAATACGATCATTTCGATTGTGATCGGGATACTGGTTGCACTGTTTGTCTTTCAGCAATTCGGAACCGGTGTGGTGGGGAGGATTTTTGGTCCCATCATGATTGTATGGTTCGGATTCATCGCTTTGATGGGGCTCATCCAGCTGGGAAAAAACACCCACGTACTACTTGCGCTGAACCCTGTCTATGCGATTAACCTTCTCGTGAATTATCCGGGTGGATTCTGGTTACTTGGCGCTGTGTTCCTATGTACGACCGGGGCCGAAGCCCTTTATTCTGATCTCGGACACTGTGGGAAAATGAACATCCGCGTAAGCTGGAGCTTCGTCAAGATTGCGTTGCTGTTAAGTTATTTTGGTCAAGGGGCGTGGCTCTTAAACCATGAGGGAGAACTCCTGAATAATGCTATGCCATTTTTCGAAATCATTCCTCAACCGATCCTGATCTTTGGAATTATCCTGGCCACGGCTGCAACCATTATCGCCAGCCAGGCACTCATTTCCGGAACTTTCACCATGGTGAACGAAGCCATGAAGCTCAAGCTCTGGCCGGCCACGCGAGTCCGTTATCCCAGCCATTTGAAAGGTCAGATTTACATTCCTGCTATCAACTGGATCCTTCTGCTGGGAAGTATTCTCGTGGTGATCATCTTCAACGGACAGCCTGCACGCATGGAGGGAGCATACGGTCTTGCAATCACAGTAGATATGCTGATGACCACATCCCTGCTGATCTTTTACTTCTCTGTGTCAAGGAAATCGACCTTCCGGGCAATCATGCTTGCGTTGTTGTTCTTCTCGATTGAAGGCGCTTTCCTCATTTCGAATCTTAGCAAGTTCTCACATGGCGGTTGGTTTACATTCACCATTGCGTCAATCTTCTTCCTCATGATGTTCATCCTCATGCGTGCACGTCGTTTGAGAGAACGCCATACAGAGTTCGTCGATTTGAAGCATTACATCGGAATGATCCAGGACCTTCAGGCAGACACATCTATCCCGAAGGAGTCAACGAACCTGGTGTACCTCGCCATGGCCGACAGCAAGCGCTATATTGACTCGAACATCATCTATTCCATTTTCAAGAAGCGCCCCAAACGCGCGGATGTCTACTGGTTCGTCCATGTAGAAACAGTTGACAACCCGTTCACCAGCAAATACATTGTAGACACCATCATTCCAAAACGGTGCTTCTTCATACGAATGAAACTGGGGTTCAAGACCGACCACCGTGTCAACCTTCTTTTCTCCAAGATCATCCATGAAATGGCCGACGCCGGAGAGATTGATCTTACGAGTCCGTATAATTCTTTGCATAAGTACAGCATGATGGCTGATTTTAAATTCATCATCATTCACTCATGGGCTTCATCCGATAGCGAGATCAGCAACTTCGACCGTCTGATCATTCAGGGCTACAGGATTCTTAAAGATTTCAGCCTTTCGACAGAAGAGTTGTATGGAATAGAAGCTGCGAACCTCGAGGTGGAAAAGGTTCCCATACAGGTCGGTCCCACGGCTAAAGTGAAGATAAAGCGGGAGTACGAAGAATAACCAGTGTACGGATAGTGGGCCCAACGCATTCTGGCGTAGGAAGACCTCTCATCCTATTTTCACAACTCCATTCTTTCAAACGTCGTATATTTGGAAGCCGTAACGTCATGCTGAGAAACTACCTAACAATAGCCCTGCGGTTCATGATCCGCCAGAAGGGCTTTTCCTTCATCAACATCTCAGGGCTCACACTAGGACTCGCATCAAGTCTTCTTATTCTTCTCTACGTTACAGACGAACTTTCATTCGATAAATTTCACGACCGTCCCCACGATATCTATCGGGTCATCGGGCAAGGCCGGATGCAGGGAAAGGAGTTGAGAAGCATCTATGTTGGTTACCCAATGGCGGATGCGCTTGTTAAAGAATGCGCCGCTGTAGAGTCATCGATACGCCTCGCGAGCTGGCCAACGTTCCCGGTGCGTTACATGGACCGCACCTTTACCGAGCCCAATCTCCTTATCGCCGACTCGAACTTCTTCAAGTTCTATAATTTCAAAGTCATTGAAGGCGACCCAGACCAGATTCTGAGAGGACCAGGAAAGATTGTCTTATCGGAATCCGCAGCCAGGCGTTACTTCGATTACAAAGGCCCCGGTGATACCACAGCCATTGGAAAAGAAATGGTGCTGGCACAAGGGTACACCGCCACCGTGAGCGGCATCGCGGCCGACCCTCCGTTGCAATCCCACTTTCACTATAGTGTCATGCTTTCGATGGACTCATGGATCGATACGAAGGCAGGATGGGTGACGAGTGGACTGATCACCTACTTCAGACTTAAACCCGACCAGGACATTAATGAAGTCGCGCAATCGCTGAAGAGATTCACCACCTCCTACGTCATTCCCGAACTGAAAGAACTACGTACGAGAAACGCAGGACAATTCGGAGACGAAAGCAATCGTATCTCCTACGACATCCAACCGCTTCTTGATATTCATTTGAAATCACACTTCGCAGATGAGATCGAACAGAATGGCGACATATTATACATCTATATATTTATTTCGATCGCTTCCTTCATCACCCTGCTGGCCTGCATCAATTTTATGAATCTTTCAACCGCACGATCTGCGAGTCGCGCGAAAGAAGTCGGTGTTCGTAAATCCGTTGGCGCGTCGAATTCAAGACTGGTCATCCAGTTCCTCTTCGAATCATACTTCTACATCTGCATCGCTGTCGTCATTGCGATGTTCATTATAATGGTAGTGGTAGGGCCTTTCAATATTCTTGCAGGAAAACAACTGGATACGGAAGCGTTTTACAGCAAAGAGTTTATCATCGGAATCTGCGGGTTTGTCTTGCTTGTCGGTATCCTGGCCGGAAGTTATCCCGCTTTTTATCTTTCCCACTTCAGCCCTATCGAGGTACTGAAGGGTAGAATAAGAAACCGTATGAGAAGCTACGGGATCCGGAACGTGCTCGTGGTATTTCAGTTTTTTATTTCAGCTGGATTGATCATTGCAACGCTTTCGGTATACGAACAACTTCGCTTCACCAGGGAGCTAAGCCTTGGATTCGACAAGACTAACGTTCTGAACCTGATTCATACAGCCAATCTTGGATCGAATGGTGAGCGATTCAAAAAAGCGCTCCTGGAACAACCTGAAATTGTATCAGCCAGTTATTCAAACCGTTTACCTCCCAATGTCAACTGGCAATATTTATTCAGGCCGGTCAAGACGGAGAAAGAGTACATCCTGAATGTTTATGAAGTCGACCATGACCACTTGAAAACAATGCGCTATTCAATGGTGAAGGGACGATTCTTCTCCAGGGATTTTGCAAGCGACACCTTAGCCGTGATCCTGAACGAAACAGCGGCGCGATACATGAAGATGGAAAACATTCACGACGAAAAAGTTTTCACAGAATTCGGTGGGAATGATGGAACGGTCCGCGAGGTGATTGGAATTATTGGAGACTTCAACTTTCAGTCGCCACGGGATTCCATTCAACCGGTGGCACTGGTTCTTGGCAGAGAGCCCAACTGGGAGATGGCTATTCGCCTGAAGGCTGGTGAGGAAAGTAAAGCTGTGGAGAAAATTAGAGAACTATGGAGCACCTATGCACCTCACGCGCCTTACGATTATACTTTCCTCGACAAGAATTTTGAAAACACCCTAAAGAGGGAAAAGAACATTGCGATGTTATTTCTTCTATTCACTGTGCTTGCAATTTTTATTGCGTGCCTCGGTTTATTCGGACTGGCAACCTTTACTGCAGAACTCCGAACCAAGGAGATTGGCGTCCGGAAGGTGCTGGGTGCCACTGTTGAGAATATCGTTGCCATGCTGAACAGGGATTTCCTCCGGCTGGTGCTCATTGCCAACCTTATCGCATGGCCTGTCACGGGCTGGCTCATGCATCAATGGCTCAAGCAATTTGCCTATCATACCTCCCTCCCCTGGTGGGCGTTTGTAGTTTCCGGTCTTACCACACCCCTCATCGCCTTCCTGTCCGTCAGCTTCAGGGCGATACGTGCAGCAAGCGGGAATCCTGTGGACTCCCTCAGGGATGAATAAAAAAACCGCCACGAATAGGGGGTTGGCTTAAGACAGTTGTCTTTATCGAAACACTAGCTATGAAAGCCCTTAAATTAGTTATCATCACGCTTGCGATCGGCATCAGCGTAAATGTGCCCGCTCAGGATTCTCCGCGGAGCATTGCTCCTTTCAACCGTATCATCGCCTCTCCTCGCATCCACATTATCCTTGAAGAAGGGGATTCTGAATCTGTGCGTCTTGTGTCATCAAACATTGATGAAAGTAAGATCCATGTAGAAGTGCGGGGAAAGACGCTCCGCCTTTTCCTGGAAGATGCACGAGTCACGGACAAACTCGAACGGGACGAAAATGGTTTGAAACGCAGCATCTATGACGGAGCAAATGTAACTGCATACATCACCTACAAAAATCTGGAACACCTTGAAATTCGGGGCGCGCAAGAGCTCACTTGTCTTTCACCCATTCGCGCTGACAAAAAATTCAAGTTGAAAGCATACGGTGAGAATGAAATCAACCTGATCTCTGTCAGGACCGATTATTTGAAAACCGTAATGTATGGTCAGAATCGCCTGAAGATCAAAGGAGGAAAAGCAAACTATCAGAAATACAAGCTGTACGGAGAAAACAGGATTGACGCAACCGGAATGAAAAGTTATTCTACATCGGCTACCTCATTCGGAGAAAGCACCGTGCGTGTTCACTCACAGAATGAAGTGAGGATTACTGCTTTCGGCGATACGCGTGTCTCTTATACCGGCGATGCATTTTTAAGCAAAGGACTTATCGTGGGTAAAACCGACATCAGCAGACACGGCAGAGATGAAGACGAATAGATAATGCATTGAGCCCGATCCTTTAACTGAGGGTCGGGTTAATATCCTTTACCCGCAATATTGTTTCTGAACATTTCCATTCCCTTCCGATCCTGAAGGGTAACATACACAAGTTTTCCGTTGAGACCGCCAAACACAAGGTTACTGCAGTTCTTTCCTTTCAGTTGTACTTCACGAATCGTTTCTCCGTTGGGGGACAGAACCAGGATGGTGCCCTTTCCATAACGCGTAACATAGAGGTTGCCTTCCTTGTCACACTTCATTCCATCGAATCCATGGTCGGGCACTTCAGCGAAGAGGCGTTTGTTCGACACATTGCCGGATCTGTCAACATCATAAGCCCAGATCTTCTTTTGTACACTTTCATTTACGTAAAGCGTCTTTTCATCAGGACTTAACTCAATTCCATTCGTTGTACCCATCGCAGTATCGAGCAGAGTAGTGTTCCCGTTGCGATCGATTCGCCATATTTGGCCAGTGCTGTTTTTCCAGTTTGGATCGGAAGCAAAAATCTGATTCCGGCTATTGATGCAGATATCGTTAGGCTGATTGAATCGCTTGTCATGAGCGAAGGTCTTAACCTTCTTCTTTCGCATATCGACCTTAAGGATATTATGACCGGTGAAATCGGCTAGAAACATATTTCCTTTACTGTCGAACTGAATGCTGTTCGCGGTACTTCCCTTTGGAAGCTCTATAAATACTTCGGCATGACCATCGGGACGCACATATCCGATTGTTCCATCCTTTTTAAAATTCACCACGAAAAGTCTTCCGCTCGCATCGAAGGCAGGCCCCTCAATGTTATTGGTGAATATATTCTCTGCTGTGAAGTCCTCGGCCAGATAAAGCCGCTGCATATCCTGCGCATTCACACACAAAACGCAAAACAAAAGGAAGATGGTCAGTCGCATACCGGTTTTTTACCAAGTTTGGAAAACGCGGGCAGAATAGCAACCCTTTAAAAACAAGAATGCCCCTGGTCCGTCTAACCTCGGGGCATACTCAACCTTTAATCTATTCTATTAAAAACGGCTCGATTTTGCGAGACCTGATGCGTCATAGATTTCAAACTTGACACCATCAGAATCTTTTACACGATAAACTTGCGCGAAGTCACCACCGATCTCGCGGGTTTCAGTGTAGATAACCTGGTTTGTCTTGTCCAGGATACGTACTGTGATTGACTCAGATTTTGCGTTTCCAATTGAAACGAGGAATCTTCCGTCGTTCTCATTCAACTTGCTTACACGAACAACTTTGTTGCTTGCAACGGCAGATGAAGGAGTATAAGATACTTTCTCACTTTTTCTTGTAGATCCTTCAACCAGTTCGATTGTGTATTCACCGGCTTTCAGTCCTGAGAAGTTCAACGGTCTGATGAATCCTTCAGTGTTGGAAAGAGTTTCAGAGAAAACGATCTGCGAAGATGAGTTGTAAATATTGATCCTGACTTTAACAGCAGTTTCACTCTTATAGATTACCTTGAATACTTCAGTTCCTTTGACAGGTACGATGGCAGCGCGAACATTAGGGTCTTCTTTTCCGACCGCATTCACTACAGCTCCAAACACGAACAGGGCTGCGATTAGAACAACATTAGATTTCATATTTTTTCTTTTTGTTTACACTACAAATGTACGGTGCTCCACACGTCAACAGCCAGTCGTTGTAAGGAAACATGTTTTAATTATTGAAATAACGTTTGCGGGAAAACAAAAAGCGAAAACAGCGAAAACAACGATCGTAAGAGCGCAAAACATAAAACTTCGCGACTCATCTTCAGTAAATCGATTGCAGTACGCGATTGCAAGTTTATTAAAACAGTAAAAGCGACCCTGATCCTGAGTCGCTCTACACAAAATGTCCATGAAAGATTTTCGCAGTTAGAAAATTACTTTCGATTCGTTGCCATTAAAATCAGCTACTACTACTGATACCTCGCCTCTTATCTTGGAAAAGTTGTACACTTTGGCAAAATCACCATCTAAACTTTTGCTTTCATGGTAAAGCTCCTTTCCGTACTTATCGAAGATGGTCATTGAGAAGCCACGTGAGCCTTCAGAAACTCTCAGCATGAACTTTCCATCCTCTCCGTGTACCGGCTCAAGATTAAATAGTCTTTGCTTCTTATATTTTGGAATCTCTACAATCTTAGCAATACGACCTGTTCTGTCTTCAAGTTGAATGCGATATTTTCCAGGCGTCAGATGTTCAAAATTGTAAGGACGGTTAAAGCCATCAAATCCTTTCAACGTTTCATTGAAGACCATTTGGTTTTTCGAATTGAAGATGGAAACTTTTACGTCGTCTGATGCGCGTGACTTATAGACAACCTGCAGAAGGTGTCCGTTTTGGATGACCGAAAATCCTGTTTCAGAATCGGGAACTGGTGATGCTAATGACAACCCCGCGAGCATTACAAATGCAGTTAGAAGGATGAATGTTTTTTTCATATTGGTTTTGCGTTTATATGACTAATAGACGCTACCTCGTTTCCAATAGTTACAAACGGTTGCACCGATGCCTCATGAAGGCCATCCAAAAAATGGTGGGCACAGACGGGATTTCGTTCACATTTGCAACATGCACTGTTCAGTAACGATACAACTCACTGCCTATACTACTCGAAAATACCCCAGAATGGACTACAAATCGGGTTGCACGATAAGCAGACTTTTTTTAAAAAATATTTTCAGAAAATCTAAAAAAATCCACAGACAGGGTCGTCAGTTGAGGTGATAAACATCTTTGCTCTTCTCTTCCTGCTGAAGAAGATGGGTCTGGTACCGAATGCGGGTATTGAGGAATAGTTCGCGCAGATGGGGTGGCGTGGTCAGAAATTTATAACGATCATTAAGGTCAAGGCTCAGCTCATTTGCGATCTGATAAATGTTAAAAGGAACAGAATGATCGCTGATGTTCTTCAGCTTTAAGAACTCAAGAAATCTCAGGTACAGATCTTCCGCCGGAAAAGTGGTAATGTCCGTTTTCCAAAAGTCCACGTCGCCGCCGGGGTACATCTTGTCTTTGTAAGTACGAAGCAACAATTGCAGATTAAAAACGTCTTCACATTTTACGATTATATCAGACTTACCATCGGGGTAACGCTTGATAACACTTTCGAGACGCATGAGGGATCCAATCTTGTGGATATTGATCTCATGGGCAAAGTAAATTCCGAAGGTGATGTCGCGCGTTTCTATGTCCTGAAGAAGCTGTCGGTACCGCGGTTCAAAAATGTGTAGCGGAACCAGCTCGCCCGGGAGGGGCAGGATCGACAAGGGAAACATCGGGATTCTTGACACATCACTCATATAGTCTCTAACAAAAGAATGCAGAGAAAGTTAATACGTAACCAATGAATGAACAGCATTTCCAAACTGTCGGTTCAGATTTGCTTCTCCTGGCAGAAAACTCAAATTAATGAGAAACGAAAAACCTGCTACGTCCGCATTGACACTCTGTAACATCGCACCGGTTGCTGCCGCGGTCCCCCCTGTCGCCAGCACATCATCATGAACTAATACTTTCCATCCGGGACGGACCGCATCAGAATGCATCTCAATAGTCGCTGACCCATACTCCAGCGCGTACTCCTGCTGTACCGTAGTGTAAGGGAGCTTCCCCACCTTTCGTATCGGTATGAAAGGGCGATTCATTTCATACGCCAGAATTGCCCCAAAGATAAAACCGCGCGCTTCAACAGCAGCAATTGCATCAAACTCCACGGAAACCAGCTGCCTTTTAAAACTGTCAATGATCTCACGGATCAGCAATGGATCGGAGAACAGCGGTGTGATATCCTTGAATATTATTCCCGGTTTAGGGTAATCCACCACATCGCGGATGGTGCTCTTTATCTTTTGCTCTAAATCCATCTCTCAATTAAACTAAATCCACCAAGTTTTGAAACAATTTAATCATATCGTCACTTAATCTCTCGCGGTCCACCGAGATGCCCGTCTTAGTGAGTACTCTATTTTTCGGATCTATGATCTCAGTATTTCTCCCTGCAGGATAACTTCACGGATGAGGTGACTTCCAAACGAGTAAGGAAAATATGCTACTGACGGCATTGGCTTCGTGATGATCACGCTCGCTACTTTTCCTATCGCAATGCTTCCATAGTCGTGCTGAAGCTCGAGAGCACACGCCGCATTGATAGTCGCCGCGTTGAGAGCTTCCTCCGGCGTAATCTTCATCCGTATACATGCAAGAGAAATCATCAGCGGCATGTTTCCCGAGGGTGAACTTCCCGGATTATAATCCGATGCAATAACCAACGGAATTTTTTTGTCAATTAGCTTCCGCGCCGGCGGCATATTCAGATTGAGAAAAAATGCTGCACCGGGAAGAGCCGTGGCGATGACATTGCTGCCTGCGAGGACATCAATCTCCTCATCGCCTATGTTCTCCAGATGGTCCACAGAGATCGCACCAGTCTTCACACCAACCTGCACCCCCCCTGATCGGTGAAGCTGATTCGCATGCAACCGTGGTTTCATTCCCGAAGCCTTTCCTGCCTCAACAATTCTTTCCGTTTCCGCTGGTGAAAAAAATCCCTCCTCACAAAATACATCGATATAGTCTGCAAGCCCCTCCGAACAAATGGCAGGGATCATCTCTTGAATGATTTCTTCTATATATGAGTCTTTTGTTCTTCCCGCAGGTACCGCATGTGCTCCCAGAAAAGTCGTCCTGACCGCCATCCTGACTTCACTACGAAGCCGACGCGCCACACGAAGCATCTTAAGCTCACCGTCAGTAGACAAGCCGTACCCGCTTTTTATTTCAACGGCCCCGGTACCCTTTAAAGCCATTTCATTCAGACGTTTCAGCGCACTTTCAAAAAGCTCGTCTTCACTGGTAGCAGCAAGCCTGGCGGCGGAATTAAGAATTCCCCCTCCTCTCTGAGCAATCTCAGCATATCCGGCACCCTTTATTTTCATCACGAATTCGTTCTCCCGCGAGGCAGGATAGATCACGTGTGTGTGGGAGTCAACAAAGGCAGGGAAAACATAGCACCCGGAAGCATCGATGTACTGGCGACTCGCATCGGATGGAATTTCGTCCATGGGGCCGAAGCCGGTGATGCGGCCATTCTCGATCATAAGGAAAGCACTTTCGAGGACGGGAAGATCAGACATCTCTTTCCCGGCAAGTGGTTTGAGAAGGTTCGGCCTAACCTGAACCAATCCCTTGATGTTTGTGATGAAGATATCCGTCATCCCTACGAATAACGCAGTATCGGATGACTAACTCAACTTCCGGATGGATTATTTACCAAAGGACTCAACCTTATAGTCAAGGTTGGTTCCAAAGACAGGGAAGCTGATCTTGATGAGTGCGTAGAACCCGCGGCCTTCGATGCTGGGGCGATAGCCTACTTCACCACCGTATGACCATGAGAACTGGCGGTTGAACCTGCCATCAATACCTGCGCGGAATCCGAAGGCTTTGGTCTTTATGGGACTGACAGAATACGTGTTGGTTTCCAGAGGCACGCCGGTGTCCGGAGCTCTTTTGGTATAGACAATATCATCAAGCTCAATGCTCGGCGCATAAAGAAGGTCGAGATAAGCGGTGAAGATCAGGTCGTCAATACCTTCTTCAAACTTGTCGAAGCTCACAGCAACATTCTTAATCCACGTCATTGAACCTCCAAGATAGAGACCCTTGGAAGCGATGTTAGAGAATACGTGCACGTCCTCCATCTGGCCGGACATATTCATTTGTTTTTCAGGGAGGACATCTTCAGGATTGCGGATGTTCACGAGGTCAGTGTTTTTGAGACCTTGTTTCGCCAGTGCCCGCTCAAGATCTGTAGAGCTGTCCCAGAAAATACCTCCCAGGCGCGCACCATATATCTTGCGGACTTTACAAGGCACTTCAGCATTCAACGGAACGCGGGATGCCCATCTATGACCTTTGTAGCTGTTCTTATAAAGGAACATCTTGGTTTTCGAGCTCTCCTCAAAATCCTTGATATGATAGGTTCCTCCAAGCTCAAAATAGTTGTATACCTCAGCGCGGTTGTCAACGCTGGATTGCTCCTGCTTAATGGCCTGCGATCTTGCAAGGTCAAAGAATTGAGCGCTGTATGTTTTTCTGAATCCGGCCCTGAAATTGGCTTTATCCTTATGAAAATAGGAAACGTCGAGACCAAAGCCTGCATTGACATTGGTTACAAACAACTCTGCATAGACAGGTGTAAGACCAACGAAAAGTTTGTTCACGGAATACGGCTCATCATAGAGCTCTTCGTATGTTACCGGCGTCTTGTCCTTACGTTCGCCCTGCGCAAAAAGGCTGGCGTTTATGGCCAGGCACGCAGTGAAAAGAATCCCCAAGCGAAGTGTCATAGCAAAAAAGTTAGGAGTATCTAATGTAAAAATAGTAAATCCCGCAATATTATCCCCCCTTTTCCGGGCCTGGTCATCCGGGTATGTAATACTTCAGCCAAAATAGAATCAGTTTTTCTGCTTTTGAAGCTGATTCTTCAGGTCCTCAAGCTCCTTTAGCTTAAGACTGACATCTGCCTCCTTCTGCTTGCGCTCAGTGATATCCTCAAACATACCGAGAACGGCTACCACTTCTCCCGATTGACTCAAAACAGGAACCTTACTTGTCAGTACCCATGACTCTTTACCTTCGCTGTTCACCAGTCTCTCCTCATGGTCAATACGCGCAATTTTGCTGTCCATAACGTATTGGTCATCGGCGCGATACTCCTCTGCACGATCACGCCACGGCATATCAAAATCGGTCTTACCAAGCATTTCCAGGTGAGAGCTAAGTCCTGCGACGCTTGCAAAGATCCTGTTACAGCCCTGAATGCGCAGATCACGGTCTTTCCAGAACACCGCACGAGGCAGGTTATCAATGATGGTCTGAAGCGTCTCCTGGGATTCACTCAAATGTGTGACCATCGCATTGATCCGGACCGTATTACGTGTCACTGTGAGAAGATCGGCACATGACTTCAGGAACTCCACAAAATCATCGCTCCAGTCATTTTGCTGTTGCGCTTCACAACAGATGATCCCCGCCAGCTTTCCTTCTGACAGGTATGGGAGCACCAGCATTGATTGAATATTATTCGGTGACAGGTACGTCGCCGACAGCTCGCGCGTGTCGGAATTTGAAAACGCATCCTTGGCAACAATGATCTTTTCACTCTTTGCGCTTCTGGCAAACTGTGGATAATCCTGGCTGCGGAAAACAGTTCCGTTCGTGAATGATTTCTTATCCCGGTGATAAGCCGTTTCACAAACGAACTGATCAGCGGATTCCTCATAGCGGAATATGGATAC